>JAGNKX010000024.1:28475-64542 GCA_017999915.1 Spirochaetota bacterium | reverse complement strand
GTAATACAACAGGGAACATGCTTGACAATGAGACTGAAATTGTGGAGTGAATGAAATACGATAGGCCTGTTCCCGGGGGTGGGGAATATTCATGACCCTGGCCTGGGGAATATGGTGACCCGTGAGAAATTAACCCCATCTTGATGCGTATTCCGGTGAAACCTGCCACCCATTCCGGCCAAAACTTGACCACTTGGATGACATTACCAATCCACTGACAAGCTAATCTCGATGTGGCAGGTTTCGTCCAGAATTTTTTGCATGAGCTTTTCTCATTGATCCCCCCTTTAAATTCATGGTGTGTGCATTATGGACCAGCCGATCGCAGATGGCGTCGGCAATGGTCGGATCGCCGATGATATCGAACCACTTGTTAACCGGGACCTGAGACGAAATGATCGTAGATTTCAGACCGTACCGGTCCTCCATAAGTTCGAGCAAAACAAGCCGATTCTCCGCGTCGAGTGGTTTGAGGCCGAAATCATCGATAATGATCAGGTCCTGCTTCTGAAGATGTTTCATCTCACGCAGATACGAACCATCTGCTTTCGCGATCTTGAGATGGGCAAAGAGCTTCATACAGTTGGCATACCTCACGCTCAACTTGTGGGTGCAGGCCGCGTGGCCGAGGGCGCAGGTTATGAAGCTTTTCCCCGCGCCGGTTGCCCCGGTGATGATCAGATTTTCCGCCTTGTTGATCCACTCGCAGCCGGCGAGCCTGAGAAGCGTGTTTTTATCGATGTTTCGCCCGGAAGAAAAATCGATCTCTTCCATCCTGGCCCGGTAGCGGAACGATGCCTTCTTGATAAGCCGCTCCAGTTTGCGATTGTAGCGCCAGTCCCATTCAGCATCGATAAGATGGGCTATCAGCTCGTCGGGCATGAGGCTCTCATGAAGGGAGCTTCCAAACGTTTCCTTGAAAGCCCGGTACATGCCGTCCAGCTTCATCTCCTTCATCTTCTCTGTTGTTGCCTGATTGTTCATGCTTCCTCCTGTGCATAGTAATCACGTCCCCTGATGTTTTCATGGAGCGGCACGGTCCTGTCGAAGAGCGTGGGCTCTTCTACGCGCGCATCCATGTTGTTCTGTAGGATATTTTTAATCATGCGATACGAATACCGCTCATACTCAATAGCGCGACGGCAGGCGTTTGCCAGCCGCACGTTCTCGTAAGATTTCGTAAGATTCAATATGCCCAGACAGGTTTTGTATCCCTGCTCCGGGTGCTGGCGGGAAGCAAGAACTTCCTCAACGACCGTCTTGACTTCGTTACCGATCGATTCCGCCCACCCGATGAGTTTTTCAGCGTTCCAGTCGTCGCGCCACTGATGGTTCGGCGGCATATGCTCCTGAACGGTCGTATAGCCGTATTTCGCACGGTCCCGCTTGTGGAAGGCGATACGAACATTGTTGTGGTACAATTCCACCGCGGAAGCTGTAAAAAGCATGTCAATCTGCTTTCCCCGGAACCGGTACGGCACGCTGTAATAGTGTTTGTCCACCGACAGATAAACATGATAGTTGAACTGGGCCTTAAGTTGTTTGTACTCCCTGATCTCATAACGTTCTCCCGGGAGCCCCTGGAGGGCCGCTTTTTCAATCTCCTCGAACAATTCCCGTCTGCTTTGCCCGTACCGCTGCATCTTCCGGCTGTTGTAGTGTTCCAGCTCTTCCCGAATCGCTCGATTCAATTCCTCAAGGGAATAAAAAATACGGTCTCTCAGGCGCGCGTAGATCCATGTATACACGATCTTCACCGCTCCTTCCACCATCGCCTTGTCGCGGGGCTTGTACGGCCGTGCGGGCAGGATGGTGGTGCCGTAATGGCGGGCAAAATCATAATATTCCGGATTGATTTCCGGCTCATACTTGTCGCCCTTTGCCACGCCTGACTTGAGGCAATCGGGAACGATGGCCCGCGGAACGCCGCCCAGGTAGTGAAGAGCGTTGACATTCACGTTGATGAAATCGTGTTTCTGCTGGGTCATGGCCGCTTCCACATAGGTAAGATTGCTGGCCCCGAGTATTGCGACAAATACCTCTACCGGTCGGACTATGCCCGTTGTTCTATCGGTAATGGCGAGCTTCTTCCCAGCAAAATCCACGAACATCTTGTCCCCGACCTTGTGTTCCATGTGCATGGAAAGCTCCTGAGACTTCTCCCAGCTCTGGAAATGCCAGCAGAATTGAGAATACCCATACCTATCCGGTTCTTCTCGCCGGTATTCCTCCCATAAAAGCTGCCGGGTAACTCCCACGCGAGTGAGTTCCCGGGCGTAATATTCAAAACGGCCTGCCAGTTTGATATATCGTTCATCCACGATCCGGGGCTCTGTCTGCATCATTCTGACGAGCTCGTCATCCGGCATTTCTTTTATGGTTTCATAAGTCAGCCCCTGCTGTTTGCATTTTGAGTAATACTCATTGGTCACCGGCCGTGACAGGCTTAACGCCTGGGCCGTTTTTCGCAGGCTCAGGCCGCATTCTTCATGAAGCCGTAGTATTTCCCTGACTTTCCTCATGGGTGTTCTCCTCTGCGCCATGTCCGTATCTCTCCATTGATTCATTGTAATCCGGAGAGATTTCTATGACTTGTCAGGGATTGGTAATGTTTTTTGTTTTACAAAGTGGCAGGATTGCCCCGGAATGGGTGGCAGCTTTCCGCCGGAATAGGTGGCAGGTTTACTCCGGAATCACTGGCAGGTTACGGCCGGAATACGCATCTTGATATTTTAACTATAATCCGGTATCCTCCGGTATGCAAGAATAAGGAGGATGCAATGAAGAATACACGATCAAGCACCAAAGGCTGGTCATTCTGGCAGGCACATGTCAAAGCCCAGAATGCAAGCGGTTTGAACCAGCGGGAATACTGCCGTCAGAATAATATTTCATACTGGTCATTCAATCCCTGGAAACGCAGGATTGAAAATGAGAATGTCCAATTTCATGAAATTTTCCCGGCAATAATAAAAGAGCTGCCGGGTGAAACCAGGCAGATCAAGATCACCGTTAATAATACCATCAGAATATCCATACCCGATGGATTTTCAGCTGCTACGCTGCGCGAAATCCTGGCAGTTCTGGACGTACAGCGATGAAGATCGACTGGGGGACCGTCAGAATCTTTGTAAGGCCCGGCATCACCGACATGCGAAAGCAGATCAACAGCCTTTCCGTGTTGGTGCAGGAGGAGATGCTTCGGGACCCCCTGGATGGGCATCTTTATCTGTTCTGCAACAAGAACCGGCGCCGTTTGAAAGCCCTGTACTGGGACCGCAACGGTTTTTGCCTCTGGGTCAAGAGGCTTGAGCAGGATCGTTTCCCATGGCCGATGAACGATGAACAATGCCACGAACTGACGCTTCGAGAGCTTGAGATGCTGCTCGCCGGCATTGATTTTTTCAACGCCCACAAATCGTTATTTTTTTCAGCGGTATCATGAAAAGTGCTATTAATAAAAAAGGGTCATCGCATCATGCACTCGATGGTGATTGATAAAAACAACCTGCCGGATGATCCCGCATTACTCAAACAAATGCTTGCCGAACTTGCGATGAAGCATGAGACGCTCGATCAGAAATATTCCCATCTGGAAGAAAAATATAATACGCTCCGGAGACTGCTGTTTGGGAAGAAAAGCGAGAAGCTTTCGCCTGAAGACGAGCACCAGATGCGTCTTTTCAACGAAGCCGAAGACGGAAGCGAGGAGTCTTCCGGTGCTATTGATGACGCTGGAACTGAAAACGCGGTAACCCGCGTTGCGGGATACACCCGTAAAAAGGGCGGCAGAAAGCCGCTGCCCGAGTATCTGCACCGTGAAGAAATCATCCATGACCTGACCGAAGAAGAAAAAGCCTGTCCCTGCTGCGGGAAAGAGCGGACGGTCATTGGCGAAGAAACAACCGAAGAGCTGGACATCATTCCGGCGAAAGTTATCGTGAACCGGCACATCCGTAAAAAATATGGCCCCTGCGACTGTGACGGGTTTCTCGAAAAAGAAATCCCCGAGATCAAGACGGCATCCATTCCACCGCGGCTTATTCCCCAGAGCATTGTTAGTGCCGGGCTTGCCGCCTATGTCATCACCTCTAAGTTCTGTGACGCCATGCCGTTCTACCGGCAGTCAAAGATATTTGAGCGGATTGATATCGATCTTTCCCGGGCAACGCTGTGCAACTGGGCCTTGGCGGTTGCCGAAAGGTGTGCCCCCCTGATCGACATCATACTCGAAGAAATCAGGGGCGGTCCGGTCATACGGATGGATGAGACCACCCTTCAGGTGCTCAAGGAGCCGGGGCGTCCGGCGGAAAGTAAATCATACATGTGGGTAGCCATGGGATATACGGCTGAGGAAAAACCGCTGCTTCTGTACCAGTATCATCCCACCAGATCCGGCGAGGTTCCCCGAAAAATACTGGAAGATTACCATGGCATTCTCCAGACGGATGGCTACGACGGCTATAATCGGGTGGCCAATGAAAACAAGCTGATCCACGCAGGGTGTTTTGCCCATGCCCGGCGGGAATTTGAGAAAGCAATAAAGCAAAGCAAAAAATCGAAGGCCGCCTACAAGGGTCTGGCGTATATTCGCCGCCTCTACCAAATTGAACGTGAGCTGAGAGAAAGAAAGCTCGCTCCCGATGAATTTGTTGAAAGGCGAAAGAATGGCGCGGGTCCGGTCCTTGAAGAATTCAACAACTGGCTCCTGGCTGTGAAACAGGAAATGCTGCCCCAGGGATATACCGGACAGGCCATCAATTACACCGTAAACCAGTGGGACAACCTGGTCAAGTATCTGGACCATCACCTGCTGACTCCGGACAACAATCTCGTTGAAAATGCCATACGGCCCTTTGTCCTGGGCAGAAAAAACTGGTTGTTTTCAAATACGCCGCGCGGCGCCGAGTCAAGCGCTGTACTCTACAGCCTTATTGAATCCGCCAAAGCCAACGCGCTTGAGCCATACAGATATCTGCGCTATCTTTTTGACCGGATTCCGGGAGCTTCCTCAAAAGAACAACGGCGGGTATTGCTGCCCGATATGATTACTCCTGATATGATCAAGCTTGTTGATTGATTCATGGGACGGGGTTAATTTGACGCTTACACCGGTACGGTCTGAAATCTACGATCATTTCGTCTCAGGTCCCGGTTAACAAGTGGTTCGATATCATCGGCGATCCGACCATTGCCGACGCCATCTGCGATCGGCTGGTCCATAATGCACACACCATGAATTTAAAGGGGGGATCAATGAGAAAAGCTCATGCAAAAAATTCTGGACGAAACCTGCCACATCGAGATTAGCTTGTCAGTGGATTGGTAATGTCATCCAAGTGGTCAAGTTTTGGCCGGAATGGGTGGCAGGTTTCACCGGAATACGCAGCTTACCATGCTTCGACTTATTTCAAGAATTTCATCGTCAGGATAGACTGATATGCCGCAGTTCTCACATCGGTAATAGGTTCGTTGAATTTCAATCATTCCGCATAAACTCAATATTTTCCGGGGTCGTAATCCTTTGTTGGAGAGCGGTCTACCGCATTTCGGACAGTTTTTTTTTACTATTCTTCTGTTGTTGATACTTTATTATTTCTTCCGTGATTCGTTTTTTTGCTTGTTCCCCAATCTTGACTATTTCTTGTTCCAGTTCGTATAAAGAACGGGGTGATCCATCAGATGATTCAATCAGCTTATCAACCTGTTTTTCTACATCTGCCATGATTCTTTTCTTCATCTCTTTGGGATATGACATAGCACCCTCCTGTATTATAAGGATGTTATTTCATACCCTGGTGCATATTAATAGCCTTTTTTACCCCCAAAATTAATCTGCTACCCTTGGCTGAGATGAAGAAGAATCTTGAAAAGAGTTTACAGTTTTAGGGGTGCAGTGCAAGATCTTCCGTCTCTTGAATTGCTCAATGATCGCCGTATCGAATGGCATGATCCTTAATTTGGGCTTCTCCGGTCTTGGTTTGAAATAACACAATTTACTATTTTGGATTGGTAAGGTTACATTCATCAATTATTTAATACTTAAACATAAATCAGTGTGATTTATTATGTATTTATATACTTCTTTTGCAATTTCATTATAACCATGCTCATTTGGATGACCATCTGGATTCATAGGATATGGTTGCTTCCCTTGAATTAAACAATTACGTAATGCATGTACAGTATTAATTGAAGGAATGCTTTCCTTATTTAAAAAATTAAAAATATTACCCATGAAATCTTGTTCTGCACGTATCAATTCATAATATACAGGTTTCATGGAATATTGTTTCATATTAATATATTCAAAAAAAACATATTCGGTTGTGGGTATTATCAACACTAAAAATTTTATATTTCTATTTTTTAATATATGATTGATTCTTAATATAGATTCTTTTTGAATTCTTAATCCTTCCTTAAGGCGAATATCATTTAAATCTAATGCTCCCAATCTATAAGGAGCCATAAATACAATATTGAATTTATTGTCATCGAGTATTTGGTATATATTAGATTTTATTTCATACTCACCTCTAATAGTTCTCCATGATAACTGTTTTGTATTGTATTGATAATATTTTAAATTTTTTAATGCACGTAGAAAACCATATATTCCGCAATTATTTGCAAAGAAATACCTTAATTCGATACATTGCGAATTATTATTATGATACTTATGGTCTTTTTTATTTTGTTTCTTTGGGCTTACTCTATCACCAGTTCTATAGGATTTTTCATCTAATGTTTCAATATTTTCTAGTTGATTTATGCTATTCATAATTTTATTATTAGAAGTTTTCATGTTGAATAAAATATTTTTATCATAAACAAGATGAAAACCATCATACAAGTCATTTCCTGAATACATTGCGACAATTATCAATTTTGGATTAAGTTTGCATGCTTCTTCAATTAATAATAAATAGTGTGCTGGTCCATAGCCGCCAAATGCCATATTATAAACATTTAGTTTACTCATTGATTGTAATTGCTGCGGCCAAGCTTTATCGATTCTCACTCCAATACCATAAGTTTGTGAATCTCCCATTGCGACAATATCTATCGTTTTTGGAATTACTATATTTCTAAAACCATTTTTATCATGTTCAAAGAATAGAGGGTTTGGTCTATGCCCCAATACTTTATCCTGGAGATACAAAGGAGCCTTTTTATATGGGAATACTATATCTTTCATGTCAATTGAAATCAAACATACTATTTGGATCAATAATTCTGCCATCAAAATCATTATAAAAAAAGTCAGTATAATAAAAAATGTTTGCTTTACATTTTTAATCATAAAGAAACTCCAAATATCAAATAGAACCAATTATAATAATAGTATTATAAAATCGAAATTTATCCGATTATATTTTTCATAAAGATTAGTAAGCAATATCAATAATAGATTTAATTTTCGCCTTTAAAGGGTGGTTTTATCAATCATATATTATGTAAGGATCTCTGATACAATTATCTTTATTTGAAGAAATTGCAGGACTCCAGAAGCTTAATGTTATTAAAAAAAAGGATTCGGCAAAAATTAATAATTTTTCAAGTGTTCAAAAAAATTATTAAAAAGATTATACCAAGTAAATAATTTAATCGATATACAATGTATCGATTTGCTTTTAGTATTCCAACGATTTTACCATAGCATTTGCGAAAGTATAATATCCTCACTACCTTGGTATATTGCAAATCTTAAAGGGAAGGTGGTTTTTCACCACATTTTATGAAAGTCTTTATCTGTATAACTGTAATGACGATCCTTGAATACTGTCCCGTTGAGATACTTTAATTTCAATTGTAATGGATTTCTAGAAAATAAACGATATAATATGGAAATAGGAGTTAATAATAAGAAAAAAACTGCAGCAAGGATTATATGATTCATTATCAACCCTATCACATGAGAAAATTTTTTCCAACCTGTCGATATCAGGTAACTTAGATCCTTAAAAAAAATTCCTATAGAAAGAAGCCCTATTGAAACGAATAGGAAAGCGCGGTGTCCGAAAGCCATATGCAGCACAATGAACACAGCTCCAAGGACGGAGATAGTTTCGAGTGCTTGTATGCGCTTTTCAATGGTATTATTTTTCATGTGTCATACCATTAAAATAATGTATAAATAAATGGAGCAATGGCCGATCCGCTCGAAAAGACGATAAGCACACCCATCAATATGAGGATAATTATCATGGGAACCAGCCACCATTTTTTTCGCTCTGCTATAAAATGAAAAAGATCTTTAATAAACTCTAACATTGCATTCTCCTGATATTTCAGAATTGAAAATATTTCTTAATCGAGGACATATTGTTTTTTCCAGTTGATCGTCTCATGCCAAGGAGGCTGGTTCACCTTGTTAAAGAGATAATTACCAATAATAAGATAATCCATTTCCGTTCGCATGAAACATCGGTAAGAATCTTCCGGAGTACAAACAATAGGTTCGCCTCGTACATTAAAGCTCGTGTTTATTATAATGCCATATTTTGTAATTTTTTTGAATTCATGAATGAGACGGTAGAACCTTTCATTTGTTTCTTTATGAACGGTTTGGACTCTGGCCGAATAATCAAGATGGGTCACGGCGGGGATATCAGAACGCTCGAAGTATAATTTTTTGGACATTCCACTTTCATTATAGCCTTTTGGTAACGGTTTTCTACGTTTTTTATTTACGCCAGTTACTAAAAGCATATATGGAGATTTAATTTTGTGGTCGAAAAACACCCCACAATCCTCAAAAAGAACCGATGGGGCAAAGGGTCGAAAGCTTTCCCTGAATTTTATTTTTAAATTAAGTTTTTTCTGCATTTCAGGATTTCGAGCATCCCCTAAGATGCTTCTGTTACCTAGAGCCCGGGGACCCCATTCCATTCTGCCCTGATGCCAGCCGACTACTTTCCCACTGGCTAGTAATCGTGCAACTGTTTTACAGAGTTTGGTATCATCCAAGTGAATAAATACGGCACCAAATTTTTTCGCCATTGATTCGATCTGAAAAGGATGATATTCAGGTCCCAAATAGGATCCCTTCATGGAATCATTTCTTGGTTTCAATATTCTTGGCTGTCGGCAATATAGGTGGTGAACAGCAAATGCAGCCCCTAGAGCACCACCGGCGTCTCCGGCAGCTGGTTGTATCCATATGTCTTTGAAGAGACCGGAATGGAGAATTTTCCCGTTTGAAACACAGTTTAAAGCGACACCTCCTGCAAGAACCAAATTGCAGCATTGAGTCAAACGCCAGGCCTCACGAGCCATTTTCATTACTATATCTTCGGTAATCGATTGTATTGCTAGAGCCAGGTCACAATACTCTTGGGAGATATCTGTTTCCGGTTTGCGAGGCGATATACCGAATAGTTTTGTCCATTTTGAGTCGCGAGTCATTTTCAATCCGTAGGAATAGGAGAAATATTCATGATTGAGCCAGATAGATCCGTCATCGAAAACTTTAACGAGATGTTTTAAAATCAACTCGCGGTATTTTTTAATCCGATTCGAACCGCTGTTCCCATAAGGGGCAAGGCCCATTAATTTATATTCACCAGAATTAACCTTGAAGCCTGTATAATAAGTGAAGGCTGAATAGAGCAGGCCAAGAGAATGTGGGAAATGAAGTTCCTTTAAAAGTTTTATGGAATTTCCGGAGCCGTAAGCGATGGATGCTGTAGCCCATTCTCCTACTCCATCGATAGTCAGAATGACAGCATTTTCAAAGGGAGAAGGAAAAAATGCGCTCGAGGCATGGGATAGATGGTGCTCCGAAAAAAGCAAACGAGTGTGTTCTTTTGAAAATGGACCAATTTTTGATAGTTCGTCATGAATCATTTTCTTTAAAAATATTTTTTCATTCATCCATACGGGCATCGACGAAATGAACTGTCTTAAGCCTCGGGGTGCGAAGGAATAATAAGTTTCAAGAAGACGCTCAAATTTTAAGAATGGTTTATCATAAAAAACTATATAATCGATATCCTGAAGGGAAGAGATTCCTTCAGAATGGGATGAATTGCCATATTCAAGGCAAAATCGTGTGGCATTTGTCGGGAATGAAGAATCGTGTTTTTTACGAGTAAAGCGTTCTTCTTGTGCTGCAGCCACTATTTCTCCGTCAATGATTAGCGCCGCGGCGGAATCATGATAAAATGCCGAAATACCAAGTATTTTTTTTGTCATCTTTTTGCATTCTTAAATTTATTGAATTTCATTGTTGATAATCAGAACAATCAATTGTTCATAATAATAAAGTTTTTGTCAAGGTGCATTTTTACCATGAAGAGGTTGGTTCCCATGTGTATTCACACACCCTGGTGTAGGTAGTTGATTTTATTGCTTGACAGATATCCATCCAATGTTTATTCTCTGCACAATAAAATTTATTATTCACATAGGATATTATATGATCCAGCGCACGGTCCCCTTTTTTAATTATCCGTTTGTATATAATCAATATAAACAAGATATCGATGCCTCAATTGACAAAGTCCTTCAAAGAGGGGCCTTTATCCTGCAGCAGGAGTTGATTGACTTTGAAAAGGCTATTGAAAAATATGTAAATATCAAGCACGCGATTGGCGTCGCCAACGGCACTGAATCCATGTTCATCGCCTTACTGGCAGCCGGCATTAAACCAGGAGATGAAGTTATTCTTGCGTCGCATACATATATAGCCACAGCTGCTTCAGTCCATTTTTCAGGTGGAGTTCCTGTGTTGGTTGAATGTGGGAAAGATCATTTAATCGATCCCCAATCAATAAAAAAAGCAATAACATCAAAAACGAAATTTATCATGCCCACTCAATTAAACGGAAGGGTGGCTGATATGGATGCCATTCAATCAATTGCAGATGAAAATAATCTAATTATTATAGAAGATGCTGCGCAGGCACTGGGAGCGAAATATAAAGACAAATATGCCGGTACTTTTGGACTGGCCGGATCGATCAGCCTGTATCCGGCGAAAGTTCTCGGCGCTTTTGGGGATGGCGGTTTGCTTTTTACCAATGATGATGATATGTATTATAAAATGAAGTGTATGCGCGACCATGGAAGAAACGATGATGGGATGGTCATGATGTGGGGGGTTAATTCAAGATTAGATAATTTAAACGCAGCAGTGCTTTTAGTAAAACTCAAATATTTCCAAAAAGATATTGAAAGAAGAAGAGAGATTGCGTCGATTTATGACAAACGTTTGAAGGATAATGAGCACTTGTTATTGCCGCCGGCACCTGACTCGGATAAAAATCATTATGATATATATCAGAATTATGAGATCGAAGCCGATAGAAGAGACGAATTGAGAATATTTTTAAAAGAGCGGGGGATAGGTTCAATTATTCAATGGGGTGGCACTCCCGTTCATAAATTTAAGAACTTGGGACTGCCAGAAAAGGCCTTGCCATTTACAGAAAAAATGTTTGAGCGGTGCTTCTTGCTGCCTATGAACACTTCGCTTATAAATGATGATGTTCATTATATATGCGATACAGTTATTGATTTTTATAAAAAATAAGAGATCTTCATGGATTATACAAAAGATTTTCTGGTTTCTCTATACCAGAAATTGCTGGAGATTCGATATGTTGAAGATAGCTTTATCAATCCGATTATAGATAAAGAGATCTTATGTCCGGTGCATCTATATACCGGAGAGGAAGCCATTGCGGTCGGTGTGATCGCGAATCTGAATGATAAAGATAAAGTATTTGGAACCCACAGATCCCACGGCCATTTTTTAGCAAAAGGCGGATCCCTGAAAAAGCTTGTGGCAGAAGTATACTGCCGCTCAACAGGTGCGTCAAAGGGACGTGGCGGTTCAATGCATTTAATTGATACAAAAAAGGGCTTTTTGGGGGCGGTGCCTATTGTCGGGGGTACCATATCACTCGCTCTGGGTGCAGCTCTGGCCTCTCATATTAAAAATGATGGGACTGTTGCTGTCGCCTTTTTTGGGGATGGGGCGGCTGGAGAAGGAGTACTTTACGAAAGCATTAATTTTGCCTCCGTGCATAAGCTTCCATTGATTTTCATCTGTGAAAATAATTTATATTCTACACACATGCCTATACGGGAAATCAGGAATAGCAATACGATTTATGAAACGGCGGCCTCTTTTAACATCAGAGCTGAGATTGAAGATGGAAATGATGTATTAAATGTTTATGAAATAAGCAATAAGGCGATCAACCAATGCAGGGAAGGAAACGGTCCCGTTTTTCTTGAATTCTCCACATACAGATATCGAGGACATGTAGGGCCTGATGACAATATCCAGGGTACCCATACCGATATACGCCCGGAATCCGAGATTGATGAATGGAAAAAAAGAGATCCAATAAATGTCTTTGAGAATTACTTGAAGAAAAATGGAGTTGTGGATATAGATGAGCTTCAATTAATAAATAATTTAGTTATGAAACTCGTCGATGAAGCTCATGCAGAAGCAAAATCAAGTCCATGGCCAGCACAAGAGGAATTATCAGAACATGTTTTCAAATAAACAAAGAAATCTAAGGTATTCATTGGCAATTAATGAAGCCATCAAGCAGTCAATGGAACAGGATGATTCCGTGTTTCTGATCGGACAGGGAGTGAAAAGTCCATGGTACGTCGGACAAACTTGTTCCAATCTGCTGGAAATGTTCGGTGAGCGGAGGGTTATTGACACTCCTGTTTCTGAAAATGCTATTACCGGCGCTGCTATTGGCGCTTCCATTGCGGGTATGAAAGCAATTGTTGTACATCCCAGGCTTGATTTTATGCTTTACGCCTTTGATCCGATTATCAATGAAGCGGCTAACTGGCATTATATGTTCGGGGGTCAATCTTCAGTACCCGTTGTCATTTGGGGTATAATTAATCGTGGAGGAGAGCAGGGTGCACAGCATTCCCAGGCCTTGCAATCAATATTCGCCCATATCCCCGGGTTAAAAGTTGTCATGCCTGCAACGCCCTATGATGCAAAGGGTTTGATGGTTTCTGCTATACAGGACCCCAATCCCGTAGTCTTCATTGATGATCGGTGGTTATATAATATTGAAGGAGATGTTCCTGAAGAGTTATATGAAGTTCCAATTGGAAAGGCTCAATTGCTTTCCGAAGGGGATGACATAACAATCATTACATCATCTTTCCTTGTAAAAGAAGCCCTTGAAGCCGTAGCTGAATTGAAAAAAAGCAGAATATTTGCAGATTTAATAGATTTGAGAACTATAAAGCCGCTTGATAAAAAAACAATTCTTTCATCAATTAAAAAAACTGGAAAGGTTTTAATAGTTGATGGGTCTTGGAAAAGTTTTGGTATTAGTGGAGAAATTGCGGCAATAATCGCGGAAGAGGCCTTCCCATATTTGAAACAGCGCATATCACGGTTGGCCCTGCCCGATTTTCCCGCTCCTTCTAGTAGGACTTTAGAAAAAAAATACTATATTTATAAAGATAATATAATTAATACAGTGAAGGATTTTCTGAATGAAACGAGTATTTGATTTTTTTATTGCTCTTACAGGATTGTTGTTTTTATTACCTTTTACACTCATTATACTATTTTTAATATGGATTCAGGATTTTTCATCACCTTTCTATGTTGCCCCGCGTGTAGGGAAAAATGGGAAAATGTTCAAAATGATTAAACTTCGCTCTATGGTTAAAAATGCTGACAGGACAGGTGTGGATTCAACATCTGCTAATGATATGAGGATAACCAGAATAGGCCATTTTATCCGGAAGTTCAAATTGGATGAACTAAGCCAGATCTGGAACGTTTTGCTTGGCGATATGAGTTTCGTCGGGCCAAGACCAAATGTAAAAAAGGAAACAGATTTATATACTGATGAAGAAAAAAAGCTTATAACTATCCGTCCTGGTATTACTGATTTTTCTTCGATAGTATTTTCGGATGAGGGTGATATATTAAAAGACCACCCAGATCCGGACATTGGGTATAATCAACTGATAAGGCCCTGGAAGAGCAGGCTTGGAATAATCTATGTTGAACATGGTAATTTTTTTATAGATCTGAAGCTTGTTGCATTGACAGTTGTTGCAGTTGTTTCACGGGAGCGAGCTTTAAAAGGTATCAATAAAATGCTGATTAGTATGGATGCTCCAAGTGAAGTAATTGAAGTTGCAAAAAGAGAAAAAAAACTGATCCCCTGTCCACCGCCGGGATCTTCAAAAATAGTTACCTCACGAGATATAAATTTTTAATAGTATTTAGAGAAGACAATGACATCTGATATTAATAATAAATACCTTAGATTCATAATAGCCACGAGGAGATAGAAGCTGAATGGAACCTTTATATCCAATCAGTCGTCGAAAAATTCTATATATCGCCTTTGATGCCCTGATTATAACAAGTGCATATGCTCTATCTTTTATTATTAGATTTTATCCTTTTTATAAAGAAAACTATTATTTTCTCAATGGCTTGGTTTTTTTAGTCCTGATTCTTTCATACTTAATTCCGTTTTATTTATTTCAGGTCTACAGAATAATGTGGGCCTTTTCAAATATTAAAGATATATACCGCCTTTCTATAGCCAATATAGTTGGCTTCATATGTTTTTTAAGTTTTGTCGCAATGTTGCATATTCCATATTCACGCATAATCGTTGTTCTTACTTTTTTTATGATATATGGAGGAACAATTTTTTACAGGGTATTGATAAGGGATTATTTTTACCGTTTTAAGGAGAAGGTGTCTCCAGCGAATTTACTGGAGAAGATAGGTGCAGAAAAAGAAAAAACTGATCGAAATAATACTAAAATACTTATAATTGGCGCGGGAGAAGCAGGACGGTCTTTGCTCAATGAATACACGCGCAGGGGGATGAATCGTAAGGTAGTCGGCTTTTTAGATGATAATTCATATAAAATCGGCAAGATACTCAATGGAAAAACCATATATGGACCAATAGATGAAGTTTTGACTGTGATTGATGAAAAAGAAGTGAATGAAATTGTTATTGCCATTCCTTCAGCCAGTTCAGAAGTTATCAGCCGAATAATGCATTATATTGGAGATGAATATTCGAAAATACCAATAAAAGTTTTGCCTTCTCTAATTGAGGTTGTTGATAAACGGCCTCTTTTATCTTCTCTACGAAAAGTTGGAATCACTGACCTTATTGGAAGGGAAGAAGTTTCAGTGAATACCGATATTATTGAGCATGAATTTATAGATAAAATAATTCTTGTTACTGGAGCAGGGGGTAGTATCGGTTCGGAAATATGCAGGCAACTTTTAAAATTCAAGGTTAAACGAATCATAATGATAGGCCGAGGGGAATATTCTATTTATAATCTTGTGAAAAGTATGTCCGAAAGTTGTGAATTTCTTGATTTTTGTCCGGATTTAGTATATAGAATAGTAGATGTTAAAGATAAACGGCTCATGGAAAAAGTATTCGATGAATTTAATCCAGATATTGTCTTTCATGCTGCGGCCCATAAACATGTTCCACTTATGGAGTTTAACGAAATTGAAGCCATTCAAAATAATGTATTTGGAACGAATAATGTTATTGAGTTGGCACATAAATACAGGGTGGCCCGATTCACCCTTATATCAACAGATAAAGCGGTGTGTCCTGTAAATGTTATGGGCGCGACTAAAAGACTCGCAGAACTTGTTGTTCTTCATTGTTATAAAAAATATAGAATGAATGTTTCAATTGTCCGATTTGGCAATGTAGTGGGAAGTCGTGGCTCGGTGATACCTTTGTTTCAAGAACAAATTGAAAAAGGCGGACCAGTAACTGTCACCCATCCGGATGTAACCAGGTATTTTATGTCTATCCCTGAGGCCTCACTTTTAGTCATTAATGCATCAGCCTTTTCGAAAGGAGGCGAAATCTTTGTCCTTGATATGGGTAAACAATATCGTATTCAGGAAATAGCAAAAAAACTTATTGAGTTATATGGATTAAGAGTCGGGGTAGATATTAATATCGTTTTCACCGGTCTTCGTCCTGGAGAAAAATTGTACGAGGAACTTTCATATACTGATGAGAGCCTTAGGGCTACCCCAAATAATAAGATAAATGTAATGGATGGCACAATAAATTGTACAGGTAAAAAAACAGTTGAAAGCCTTTTAGAAGGAGGCACTGACCATTTGTTTGCAATGAATAAGAAAGAAATTAGATATATGATCAATGATATTATTTCTGAATATGATCATTCAGCATCATCATGTACTGATGACGGAAATGATAGACTTATTTCATAATTAGTCTAGTAGATAATCAAATATTAATTATTATGCTATAATTGTGTGATTCACATTGAATGTTTTAATCTGAGACTGCACAAAGATTTGGATAAACGGCCATATCAATATTCATTAGACAAGGAGTAGGATATGACATTAGACAAAGATGAAATTATCAAGAAATTACTCAAAGACATAGATTTCCCCTTCAGGATTTTATTTTAATCCAATTTTGATTAACAACTTATTCCTCTGCAGAACCCCATTCGTATTTTTTCCTGACAAGTTTAATTAATTCTTTTAAAATAATCCATCATTGTAGATACTGTTATTTAATAAAAATCCGGATTATGATTGAATAAAAATATTTTTGACTAGCTTATATAAAGAATATGAAACCCCACGCAGCCTACATAGACCACTCATACCACAAGATCACCGGATCGACCCGCTTTTTCATCGATCTTCTCTCCGCCGCATTCAGGGTGGACGTGTACTGGGACGAATCGTGGAACGGCGGCCCTCCGGCGGACCTGGCAAAAATCGCCGATGGTGATTACGATGTCATAGTCTTCTTCCAGACCATGTATCCGCCCTACCTTCTTGATATTCTGAATTGCGCAAACATCATTTATATCCCCATGTATGACAATGCCCGCGCCATGGACGATTCCTTCTGGCTGCGGTTCAGGGACATGGTGCGCTTTATCTGTTTTTCGTCATCACTCCATGAAAGGCTCTCCGGCCTTGGACTGCAATCGAAATACATTCAATATTTTATACAGCCTCACAAGGGGCCCGGTATTACTGATTTCACCAGCCTGAGGGGTTTTTTCTGGCAGAGACAGCATGATGTCACATGGAAAGAGGTGGGCAGGCTCATTAAAAAGACCCGGTTCTCCAGGTTCTATCTCCATGGAGCTGTTGATCCCGGTTTTGAATTTTATTCTCCTTCAAAGAAGGAGACAAGGAAATATAATATCTCCACCTCCGCCTGGTTCCAGAGCAAAAAGGATTTTACTGGTGTTTTAAGGGATTGTAATGTGTTTTTCGCCTCGCGCTGCTATGAAGGCATCGGCATGTCCTTCATCGAGGCGATGACCATGGGTCAGTGCGTGGTAGCTCCCGACAGTCCGACCATGAACGAGTATATCGCCAATGGTGAAACCGGGTTGCTCTATGATATTGATAATATCAAGCCCATCGATTTAAGCAACGCCGCTGCAATGGGCAGCCGCGCCAGGGAATATTGCGCGGAAGGGTTCCTCAGGTGGAACAGGGCCAGGGATGCGCTGCTGGAATTCATGTATTCTTTTTCTAAAAGAGGGCGCTCAAGGGCGAAGGGAAAGAATAAGGGCTCCGATGAGACAGCTGAGGGGAAAAGAAGAGCATTGTTATATTCGACCTTGCAGGAGCAGTACACACACTCGGAATCCGTGAAAAAGGATAATGAAAGGCTCAATGAGGAATTGAAAAATGTTTTTTCCAGTTATTCCTTCCGCCTTGGGACCATGGTCCTGGCGCCGGTAAAAGCCGTGATCGGTCTTATGAAAAAAATAATTTGATTAGGCCTGACAATGAACTCCACTGAAACCATTCTCATCGTCGGCGGCGCCGGCTACATCGGCTCCCATATAAACAAGTCCCTCACTCAAAAAGGCTACCGGACCATTGTCGTTGACAATCTTGTCGCCGGCCACCGTGAGTTCGTGAAGTGGGGCGAGTTTCATCTGTGCGATCTCAGCGATATGGACGCGCTCCGAGCCGTTTTCGCAGGGCGCGGCATATCAGCGGTGATGCATTTCTGCGCTTTTACGTTTGTGGGCGAGTCTGTGGAGAATCCGCAGAAATATTACCAGAACAACGTGGCGAACACCCTCAATCTCCTCCGGGTGATGCGGGAGTTCGGCGTCGATAAGTTCATATTTTCATCCACCGCCGCCATTTTCGGCAATCCCGTCATGGTGCCGATATCCGAAGACCATCCCCTGGAGCCCATCAATCCCTACGGCAGGAGCAAGCTCATGGTTGAGCGGGTCCTGGCGGATTACGCCCGGGCCTACGGCCTTCGCTATGCGGCCCTCAGGTATTTCAACGCGGCCGGGGCCGATCCGGACTGCGAGGTCGGCGAATGGCATGATCCTGAAACGCATCTGATCCCCCTGGTCCTGGACGCCGCCCTGGGCAAGCGGGAAAGCCTGGCCATTTTCGGGACCGATTATGACACCCCGGACGGGACCTGTGTCCGGGATTACATCCACGTGACGGACCTGGCGGCGGCCCATATCAGCGCCCTGGAGCATCTTGCCCGGGGCGGGGCCTCCGATGTGTTCAATCTCGGCAACGGCACCGGCTTCTCCGTCAGGGAGATCATAGACACCGCCCGGAAGGTGACCGGCAGGGACATCCCCGTCCAGGAAAAGGGGAGGAGGGCCGGGGATCCGGCCGTGCTCATCGCCGACTCGGCCAAGGCCATGTCCGTCCTGAACTGGAAGCCGGCCCATGCCGATATCGGGGAGATCGTGGAGACGGCGTGGCGGTGGCAGCAGAAGTTGTACAGGGAATATAAGAAGCCCCTCTGATAGGGTGGGGTTTAAACCCCACCCTATCAGAGGGGCTGATTCTTTGCCGCAACAAAAAAAATTTAATAAATAACCGATCGTATTCGTATACATGATATAACAATCATGGAGATATGTCATGTCCGAAAATACATACCGGGATATCGCCTTTCATATAGTTTTTTCAACAAAAAATAGAGAGGATGTCATAACACTGCCAATGATGATTCAACTAAGGGCCATTTTTAAAGAAAAGGCCGAAAATCTTGGTCTGATATTACATATTGCTAACGGCCGGGAAGACCATGTCCATTTGCTGATTTCAGCACCACCGAAATGGAGCGTGTCGGAAATCGTAAAGAATCTGAAGGGTTATTCATCATATAAATTTCCGGATATGTATTGGCAACGGGGATACGGTGTTTTTACCGTTGACCGAAGTTCATTTGACAGGGTGTTTAAATATATTCAGAATCAATAATTTCCTTCTGCTAGGGTGGGGATTAATCCCCACCCTAGCAGAAGGAATAAAGTGCCAATGACAACAAAAAAGCCGTCCTTTTAGGGACGGCTTTTTCAATAATATGAAGTGATTTTGTGCCGTTACCGCAGCAGCTCCATGACCGTCTGCGACTTCGCGTTCGCCTGGGCGAGCATCGAGGTGGCCGCCCGTGTCAGGATCTGGTAGCGCACGTAGGACGACATCTGCTCCGCCATGTCGGTGTCGCGGATGCGGGACTCCGACGCCTGCACGTTCTCGTAGGCGTTCATCAGGCCCTTGGCCGCGTGCTCCAGGCGGTTGTAGTAGGCCCCCAGGTCCGCGCGCTGCTTGGAGATCACCCGCAGCGCCTCGTCGCACAGGCCGATGACCGAGTTGGCCTTGCCCGGCGTCGAGATGGAGATGAAGGTGAGCACCGTCGGGTTCCTGAGGCCCAGGGCCGCCGTGGTCATGGTCTCGATGAACACCCGCTCGCGCTGGTGCATGTTCGGCCCCATGTGGAACCACATCGACGCCGTCGGGTGGAGCCGCGCGAAGGCGCCGGTGAGGAGCTTCATCTTGTTGAACTCGGCCTGGGACGATATCCGGTCGACCTCGTCCACCAGCTCGGAAACCTCCACCTGGATCAGCTGACGGTCCTCGTGGGTGTAAATGCCGTTGGCCGACTGCACCGCCAGCACCCTGATCCGCTGGAGAATCGCGTGCACTTCTTCGAGGTAACCTTCGGCAGTCTGGATCATCGACATGCCGTCCTCGGTGTTGCGCTCGGCCTGTCGGAGGCCCTGGATCTGGGAGCGCATCTTTTCCGAAACGGCCAGGCCCGACGCGTCATCGCCGGCCTTGTTGATCCGCATGCCCGATGAGAGCTTTTCGATGTCCTTGGTGATGTTCCAGTCGTGAAACTTGAGGGTGCGGTGGGAAAAAATGGCCGCAACGTTGTGGTTTATAATCATGTTTTTCCTCCTTGAAATTCCATGCCATCATCCATGATAGCATTGATACATTTTTCTATGTATATTCTGGTATTCGTCAACTCCGCAGCGTATCCTAAAACCCAATATGAATTGATTATCGGCAAATATTATAAAATATAATTAAAAATCATCGATTATCGCTGATTTTATATTGAAAATGAATTAATTCTCTCTTCGGAGTGTTTGAGGAAAAGAGGTGTGGATATTATTTTGTTGCGAAATCGTGCTTTGCCCCTGACCCTGATAAAAACAGATTTGTAACAGGACAATTTGAAATTTCAGATATGTATAATAATCCCCTGTTTCCTCTGCGATCTCCGCGTTGATAATTTGATTTTTCGAGGTTCCCTCATGGAATAGTAATGCTTAATTGCCATTTAGCGTGGCTTAAGTAATTCTTCTTGATTTTTTATGCCGCTGAAAAGCATTGTATTATGTCTGTTTGGCAATAACGATGGAGA
The DNA here is from genome assembly GCA_017999915.1 of Spirochaetota bacterium. Taxonomy (NCBI): domain Bacteria; kingdom Pseudomonadati; phylum Spirochaetota; species Spirochaetota bacterium. Next base: position 43,804 of record JAGNKX010000024.1, on the reverse strand, counting down.
GATTCCCGAGAGGATTAATTAATGAAAACAATCGGTTTCGATAACGAAAAATATCTCAATGAACAACGAAATTCGATCCTGGAGAGGGTGAAGCTGTTCGACAACAAGCTGTACCTGGAATTCGGGGGCAAGCTGATGTTCGACTACCATGCGGCGCGGGTCCTCCCCGGGTACGATCCGAACGTGAAGATGCGGCTGCTCCAGAAGCTGTCCGACAGCGCGGACATCATCCTCTGCATCTACGCGGGCGATATCGAGCGGAAAAAAGTGCGGGCCGATTTCGGCATCACCTATGACGCGGACGCTCTCAAGCTCATAGACGACCTGAAGGACTGGGGGATAAGCATCCGCGCGGTGGTGATCACGCGCTTCGAAAACCAGCCGGCCGCGAGCATCTTCAAGAACAAACTGGAGCGCCAGAACATCAAGGTCTACACGCACCGGTACACCAAGGGCTATCCCACCGACGTGGACCTGGTGGTGAGCGACGAGGGATACGGCGCCAACGAGTACATAGAAACGATAAGCCCCCTGGTGGTCGTGACCGGCCCCGGCCCCGGCAGCGGGAAGATGGCCACCTGCCTCTCCCAGGTGTACCACGACCACAAGCGCGGCATCAGGAGCGGGTACGCCAAATTCGAGACCTTCCCGATCTGGAACATCCCGCTGAAGCACCCGGCCAACATCGCCTATGAAGCTGCCACGGCCGATATCGGCGACTTCAACCTCATCGACCCCTTTCACCAGGAGGCCTACGGGAAGATCGCCGTCAACTATAACCGCGACGTGGACACCTTTCCCGTGCTGAGGAGGATCCTGGAAAAGATCATGGGCGGCACGTCGATGTACAGATCACCGACGGACATGGGGGTGAACTGCGCCGGCTTCGGCATCACGGACGATGAAGCCGTGCGCGAGGCCTCCCGGCAGGAGGCGATCCGGCGCTATTTCCGCTATTCCTGCGAGTACGCCCTGGGCTTCGCCAGCAGGGAGACCGTGCAGCGGGTCGAGCTCCTCATGGACGAGCTCGGGGTCAGGCAGGAAGACCGGATCGTGGTGGAGCCGGCGCGGAAGGCCGCGATCGAAGCGAAGGAGAAGGGAAAGGGAAACGAGGGTATATACTGCGGCGCCGCCATCGAGCTCCAGGACGGCGCCATCGTGACCGGGAAGAACTCCCCCCTCTTCCACGCCGCCACGAGCGTCATTCTGAACGCCATCAAGAGGCTCGCGGAGATCCCGGACCGCATTCATCTCCTGTCGCCCCAGATCATCGAGTCCATCAAGAGCATGAAGGGAGACGTGCTGGGAGCAAAATCCGTGAGCCTGAACCTGGATGAGACCCTTATCGCCCTTTCCATCGGCGCCGCCACCAACCCGTCGGCCCACGCCGCCATGGAAAAGCTGAAGGACCTGGCGTCGTGCGAGATGCACATGACCCATATCCCGACCCCCGGCGACGAGGCGGGGCTGCGCAAGCTGGGCATTAACCTCACCACGGAGCCGTTTTTTTCGACAAAGAGCCTATTTATCGCTTAAGGGACCGAACCGCCCTGCCGTATTTATTCATGGAGGATCCTATGAGCAAACTGGTTAAATACTTCGGGGTAAACATAAAGAAGGGCGATTTCATATTTCACGAGGGCGACCCCGCAGAGGTCATGTACATGATCCACAAGGGGAAGGTGCAGATCAGCAAAGGGATCGGCACGTTCGATGAAAAGATACGGATCCTGGGAGAGGGGGAGTTTATCGGCGAGATGGCCGTCATCAATTCCATGCCCCGTTCGGCCAACGCCCTTGCCGTCGAGGACTGCATTCTCATCAAGATGGACCGCGAATCGTTTCACAAGACCGTTCAAAAGAACCACGAATTTTCCGTGAGCGTCATCCAGCTCCTTTCCGACCGCCTGCGGGAAACCGACGAGATGCTGATGGTCTACGCGAAGAACGACCGTGTCCAGAGGCTCTACGCCGAGGTCATGGCCGAGATGGTGATCGCCGGCAAGAGAGACGGCTCCGGGCAGTGGTGCCTTCTGAACAAGGAGGCCTTCGTGAAGAAGGCCGTGGAGCGCCTCAGGTGGGAGCGGAACAGCATCCTCTCCATCATTGCGGAGCTGATCGCCATGGACAGGCTCAAGCTCAAGAAGGATAAAAGCGGGTCGGAATGGATCGCCTTCAACACCGAGAGGGATTCATTTTTAAGGTGATCAATCCGCGTCGGGATAGCGCTCCATGATGTTGCGGATGACGTCGATGCAGTCGAAGAAAATATCCACGAGCTCCGGGTCGAATTTTTTTCCCGACATGAAACGGATCTCATTCATGACCGTAACATGGTCCCACGCCTCTTTGTAGACCCTTTTGGACGAGAGAGCGTCAAACACGTCCGCCAGCGCCACGATTCTTCCGAAAATCGGTATTTCCTCCCCTTTGAGGGCGACCGCCGTACCGTCAGGCCTTTTTTCGATGGGCTCTCCCGTTTCCACGTCGATTTTCCCCGGATAACCGGTGCCGTCCCAGTTTTCGTGGTGGGTCAGGGCGACCTCGGCCGCCATTTCGTCGAACTCCGACTGGCGCAGCTTGAAGAGCCGCGCCCCCAGAACGGAGTGGGACTTCATGATCTCATATTCCTCCGGCGTGAACTTCGAGGGCTTCTTTAGAATCAGGTCCGATACCGCGACCTTGCCGACGTCGTGAAGCATGGCCGCCATGCGGAGGATGTCTTTTTTCCGGAAAACCTCGTCGCGGGGGACCTGCTTCTGGTAGGCCCATCGCTCGTACAGCTCCACCGCGTAGGAGGCGACGCGGTTGACATGGGCGCCGGTTTCCTTCGGGTCCCGGAGCTCGGCCATGTTTATCATCCTGAGGATGAGGGCGCGGGTCATCTGCGCCCTCTGTAAAATAATGCTGGCCATGTTGGCGAAGTGGAGCGCTATCATCTCGTCTGCCGAATCGAAGGATCCGCAGAATCCGGTGGTTTCATCGAAGCAATCCCTGTTGTCATCGGGGTTAAGCGAATTGATGATCTGCATCACGCCGAGGACCGCGTTCAGGTTGTTCTTCAAAGGGATGGTGAGCATCGACTTGGTGCGGTATCCCGATTTCCGGTCGTTGGTCGGGTCGAACCGGTACGGGGCGTCCGCGGGAAGAGTGTAGGCGTCCTTGATGTTGATGATCTCGCCGGTGAGGGCCGCGTACCCGGAGATGGAGCTCCTGTTGATCTTCGTCTTGAAGGTCGTGTAGATCAGCTTTTCCCCGGGTTTGAGCTTACGCTCGATGGACTCCGTCTGCACGTGGCTGGTGAAGACCAGCTCGTCCCCTTCCTTGATCTGGATGGACCCCGCGTCGGCGTTCAGGATCTTCCGCGCTTCGGTAAGGATCCTGTCGAGAAGTATGTCCAAATCCTGCACGGTATTGAGCTCCGCGCTGAGCTTGATGATGTCGTTCAGCTTAACCGTTTTATCGTGCATTGGCTCCGCCGTAGATATATACAAATATGACTAAAGATAACCATGAAATGTCATTATTGCAATTACTTTTTCGGGGGATCTCCAATGTTTCAACAAGGTAAAATTGTTTTTTTATGTTCAAAATAATGGAGACGCTCAGGTCGCTGACTCGGTATATTGTATCAGGTCGATGGAACGGAAGCAGCCGCCTGTAATCAGGGGGATTGCCAGATTCATGAAGGGAGGTGCCGGGGTGCCGATCGAGATTTGCAAAGATGAATCGCGGGAAATGCGCGAATTGACCCTGTTATATGAAATCAGCGGCGCCCTGAACGGCACCTTCGAGCTGCGCACCGTTCTGGATCACGTGCTGTCGATGATGGCCGAGCGGATGGATATGCTCCGCGGCACCTTCACCATCCTCAACAGAAAGACCGGCGAGATCGTCATAGACGAGGCCTACGGCCTCACGCCGGACGAACGGGCCAAGGGTCGATACAGCGTCGGGGAGGGCGTCACCGGGAGGGTGGTGGAGACCGGTCTTCCGGCCGTGGTCCCCCGCATATCGGACGAGCCGCAGTTTCTCGACCGGACCGGCTCGCGCAGGAGCCTCGACAAGGAGGACATCGCCTTTATCTGCGTTCCCATAAAGACCGGCAACGAGGTGATCGGCGCCCTTTCCGTGGACCGCCTGTTCAATGAGACCGTGTCCCTGGAAGAGGACGTGCGGCTTCTCACGATCATATCCTCCGTCATCGCCCAGGCCGTGCGCCTGCGCCAGCTCGCCCAGGAGGAGCTCGAGAAGCTCCGGGAGGAGAACCGGCGCCTCCACGACGAGCTGAAAACGGCGAACCGTCCGGATTCCATCATCGGCAACGCCCGGTCGATGCTGGAGGTGTACTCGCTGGTCGAGCGGGTCCGCGACACGAAGACCACGGTATTGATACTCGGCGAAAGCGGCGTCGGGAAGGAAAAAGTGGCCCAGGCCATACATTACGGCTCCAACCGCGCCGACCGGCCCTTCGTGGCGGTGAACTGCGCCGCCCTTTCCGAATCCCTCATAGAGAGCGAGCTCTTCGGCTACGAGCGGGGCGCCTTCACCGGCGCCGTGGCGTCCCGGAAGGGACGGTTTGAGTTGGCCGACGGCGGCACCCTCTTCCTTGACGAAATGGGCGATCTCCCTTATCTTATGCAGATCAAGCTTCTCCGTGTGATCCAGGAGCGGGCCTTCGAGCGGATCGGCGGCACGGCCACCATAACCGTCGACGTCCGGATCATCGCCGCCACGAACCGCGACCTTGAGTCCCTGGTGCAGGAGGGAAAATTCAGGGAGGATCTCTTTTACCGCCTCAACGTTTTTCCGATCGTGGTGCCGCCCCTGCGGGAGCGCACCTCCGACATCATGCTCCTGTCCGACCATTTTGTCGAGCGGTACGCCGCTCACCACGGCAAGAAGGTGACGCGCATCTCGACGCCGGCCATCGACATGCTGATGTCGTATCACTGGCCCGGAAACGTGCGCGAGCTGGAGAACTGCATCGAGCGGGCGGTCATCCTTACCACCGACGGCGTCATTCACTCCTATCACCTTCCTCCCAGCCTCCAATCGGCGGACGCCGCAGAAAAAAGCGGAAAGGGAACGCTGAAGGACATGGTCTCCACTATCGAGAGAGAAGTCATCGTCGAGGAGCTGAAGCGCTCCAAGGGGAACATGTCAAAGGCGGCCAGGGCCCTGGGCATCACCGAGCGGATCATGGGCCTCCGGGTGGAAAAGTTCGGCATAGACCTGAAGCGCCTCAAGCAGTAGTTCCTCATCCCGCCTGATCCCCTGTGATTACTCCTACATTTATGTAGCTCAACAAATCCCAATCCTACAAAAATGTTGCTTACTCTTCTTTCTTCTTTTTTTCCGCAGCGCCCGGCAGTTGAAAAACCGTATGCCGATCAGTCTCTGAATGCATTATAACAATAAACGATTACTCTTTGTTACGGCTGTGTTAACTAGTCTTGCTCACGCATGGTATCAGGGCGCCTTCCTTGCGATTGGCACGGTCCGTGCTATATAGAATGATATGTATGAATTTCCGGCGGACCGCTTCATGGCGGGTTTTCAAAGGATAGTTCAAAGATTCTATCAATAGTGTTTTGGAGGACATATGAGTAAAGTTTTCACAGCAGTATCGCTGGCGCTGTTCATCGGCGTTGCGGCGATGAAGGTTTTCGGCGCTGAAACCGCGCCCGCCGCGGCCGTCACGCCGAATGCGCTGGAGGCATTCAAGAAATCGATGCAGGTCGGCGTCGATACGGCCTGGGTGCTCTTCACGGCATTCCTCGTCTTTTTCATGAACCTGGGCTTCGCCATGGTCGAATCCGGGCTCTGCCGCGCCAAGAACTCGGTGAACATCCTGGCGAAGAACTTCATCGTCTTCGCTATCGCGTCACTTTCGTTCTGGCTCATCGGCTGGGGCCTGATGTTCGGCAACGGCAATCCATTCATAGGCCTTGAAGGTGTCTTTTTCGCCGGCGGCGCGGACAACAGCCCGGCTCTGGGCGACGCCTACCAGGGAGCCTACAAGGCCCTTAACTGGACCGGCGTGCCCCTGTGGGCCAAGTTTTTCTTCCAGCTGGTTTTTGCCGGCACCGCGGCGACCATCGTTTCCGGCGCGGTGGCGGAGCGCGTCAAGTTTAAATCATTTATCGTATTCTCATTCATCCTTGTCGCAGTCATGTACCCGATCACCGGGCACTGGATCTGGGGCGGCGGATGGCTCCAGAGCCTCGGCATGTTCGACTTCGCCGGCTCCTCGGTGGTCCATTCCGTGGGAGGCTGGGCGGCCCTGGCCGGCGTCATCCTCCTCGGCCCTCGCTTCGGCAAATACCGCGCCGACGGCTCGGTGAACCCGATCTTCGGCCACAACATGTCGATGGTGACCCTCGGGGGACTGGTGCTCTGGTTCGGATGGTTCGGCTTCAACCCGGGATCCACCATGGCCGTCGGCGACGGCGGCGCCATTGCCCACGTGGCGGTCACCACCAACACGGCGGCCGCGACCGCGATCCTGAGTTCCGCCGTCATGTCATGGATCATGCAGAAGAAGCCCGACCTCTCCATGATCATCAACGGCGCCCTGGCGGGCCTCGTGGCCATCACGGCTCCCTGCGCTTTTGTCAGCGTGAAATCGGCCGCGGTCATCGGTCTCATAGCCGGCATCCTGGTGGTGCTTGCCGTTGTCATGTTCGACAAGCTCAAACTCGACGATCCGGTGGGCGCCCTCTCGGTGCACCTGGTGAACGGAATATTCGGCACCCTGGCAGTGGGACTCTTCGCCCAGGACAAGATCACCGGCACGGCCACGGGGAACGGCCTCTTCTTTGGCGGCGGCATGAAGCTCCTCGGGGCTCAGGCGATCGGCGTCGTGGCCGTGGGGGCCTTCACCTTCATAGTGGCCTTCGCCGTCTGGTTTGTCATCAAGCTGGTCATGGGCATCAAGGTGTCCCGTGAAGAGGAAATACAGGGCCTGGACCTCGGCGAGCACGGCATGAAGGGATATCCCGATTTTCAGGGATTCCTGACCAAGTAACAGGGGCCGTGTGCGGGCCGATACAGAATAAACCAAAAAGGAGATAACAGCATGAAACTCATAATAGCAGTGGTCCAGCCCGAGAAGCTGACCGACGTAAAGCAGGCTCTCACCGAAGCAAAAGTCGGCAAGATGACCGTTTCCAACGTCATCGGGTGCGGCTCCCAGGGAGGCTATACCGAAACATACCGGGGCGCTGAAACCGAGGTGACCCTCCTTGACAAGGTGCGCTTCGAGATCGCGGTCAACGATGACTTCGTGAAGCCGACGGTCGACGCCATCGTGAAGGGGGCGCGGACCGGGAACATCGGTGACGGGAAGATTTTCGTCGTTCCCCTCGAGGAGTGCATCAGGGTCAGGACCGGTGAATCCGGCAGCGACGCCATCGGATAGGAATTGCCGTGACGCGGCGGGCCTTGCCCCGCGGGGCAAGGCCCGCCGCGGCCGTTTGAATATACGCATTTTATATCATGGAGATTGAATAATGAAAAAGCTTATCAGCAGCATTGTAATGGCAGCGTTCCTTGCCGGGGCTGTGTACGCCCAGGAAAAGAAGGATGACGCGGAAAAAAAGGGCGATCCCATAGGGCTTGCCTTCGGGCTCGATTACTACAGCACCTACCTCTGGCGCGGGACGAAATTCTTCAACGGCGACGGCGCCTTTATCCCCAAGGTTTCCTGGAACGTCATGGGAACCGGCCTGGTGCTTTCCGTGGCCGGCGAAATATCGTCGAGCTGGGTCTTTAACGGCTTTTCAAAGAAGCCGGGGAAATATGAATTCCGCTATGATTCGTCCGGTAACCCCATACGGAGGAAGCTGAATTTCAACCACCTGGCCTACGCCACCCAGAGCCTCGACGTGGGAGCGGATTATTCCTACACGATCAAGGACGCGGTTACCATCGGAGCCAGCTTCTGGTACTGGTGGTATTTCAACTCGCGGAATGCCAGGGAATACGCCCGGCCCCAGGTGGACGGACTGAACACGGTGTCGTACGTCGACGTCAGCTTCTTCACCACGACCCTGACGGTGGGCCTCCCCATCGTTCCCTATATCAACCCGACCATGTCGGTGACCCATGACTACTACACCGGCCTCAAGCGGGGCGGCGATTATTACGTGACCCTGGGCATCAGCCATCCCTTTGAGTTGACCAAAGAGGTGGTGCTGACCCCGGCTCTCACGGCAGGGTACTACTATCAGAACACCGCGAAGATGACCCGTTATAATGTCATGGTGGACGCGGCCGGCGGCGCCCTTGACACCACGTCGAGCTTCGCCTACAGCGGCCAGACCAGGACCATCACCTACGGCGGCGTGAAGCAGACCAGGACGCCCCTCAAGAAAGGCGTGAGCGATATCACACCGAGCCTCTCCCTGACCTATACCAGGGGGCCGGTCTCTCTGAACGGCGGGTTCTACTGGTGCATCGTCCCGTCAAAGACCTGGTACAACGGCGCCGATGTCCATCGCCTCTATGCCAAGGTCGGCGTGTCGTGCTCGATTTAAATACGTAATAGAAAGATAAAAACTATCGATAAAACCCTCCCCCTCGACGGGGGAGGGTTTTTCATCCGCCTGATTTCAAAAAAGTCCCGCATTTTCCCTCAATAATCTTATTGACATATTGCCGTCATTTCCGAGACAATATATCATCCCTTTTCCAGGAGCCCTGCCATGTTAGAGACGATCAAGCGCTACTTCAGATTCCAGGAACTCAACACCGATTTCAGGCACGAGGCCATGGGGGGCCTCACGACCTTCATCACCATGGCCTACATCATCATCGTGAACCCGAAAATACTGGAAGCGGCCGGCATCCCCTTCGGCCCCTCCATGGTGGCCACCATCATATCCGCCTTTTTCGGCACCATGCTGATGGGCATCTACGCCAGGCGGCCCTTCGCGGTGGCCCCCTACATGGGGCAGAACGCCTTCATCGCCTTCACCGTGGTCAAGGTGATGGGCTTTTCCTGGCAGACGGCCCTGGGCGCCATTTTCATCGGCGGCATGCTTTTCACGGCCCTTACGCTTTTCAGGGTCCGCTCCTGGCTCGCGAACCTTATTCCCATGAACCTGAAGATAGCCTTTGCCGTGGGGATCGGTCTATTCCTCACCTTCATCGGCCTGAACGAGTCGCACATCGTCTCCATCGGCGTGCCCGGCGCGCCGGTGAACATCGGCAAGCTGTCGCACCCTGAGCCGCTCCTAGCCATCGTCACGGTCCTGATCATCGCCTTCCTGATGATCCGCAGAATCAAGGGATCGATGCTCATCGGCATCATGGGCATCACCGGCGCCGCCCTGCTGCTCCAGTGGCTCGTCCCGGGCATCGTCCCGGAGGGCGCGAAGCTGGTCCAGGTGCCGGAAGCCCTGGTGAGCCTTCCCCCGAGTCTCGGGCCGGTCTTCCTCCAGCTCGACATCCTGGGAGCCCTCTCCTGGGGGTTCTTCTCGGTCATACTGACCGTGTTCGTCATGGATTTCGTCGATACCATGGGGACACTCATCGGCCTGTCGTACCGGGCGAAGCTTCTTGACGAAAAGGGAGAGCTCCCGGAGATCGAGAAGCCGATGCTCTGCGACGCTCTGGCCACCACCGTGGGGGCGCTCCTCGGCACCACCACCACCGGGGCCTACATCGAGTCAGCCGCCGGCATCGAGGAGGGGGCCAAGTCCGGCTTCGCCTCGGTCATTACGGCGTTGCTGTTTCTCTCGGCGCTCTTCTTCGCGCCCCTCTTCTCGGTGATACCGTCCTTCGCCTTCGGCCCGGCCCTGATCATCGTGGGCATGCTCATGATCTCGCCGGTGGCGAGCGTCAACTTCGAGGACCTGTCGGAGCTCTTCCCCGCTTTCATCACCATCACCCTGATGTGCTTCACCTACAACCTGGGGATCGGCATGACCGCGGGGTTCGTTTCCTACCCGATCATCAAGCTCTTCGCCGGGAAAATCCGCGAGGTGAACGCCGGGATGTGGGTGCTCTTCGTTTTTTCACTGGCGTTTTTCATATTTTATCCTTACTGATAGGACGGCGCCGGCTCCATGATGAAGCCTCCTGATTCCGATGAACAAAGGCTGAAGGACGAGTTTCGCCTTTCGATGCTGAACAACTATCTCAGGTTTTCGCTGATCGGCATTGCCGTTATTTTTGTCGGGGTCGCCTATTACATCTCCGAGGATTATGTGAACGGTCTTCCCCGGATTTCGGTCTTCTTCCGCCTCGTGCCGGTGGCCCTTTCAGCGGCGCTCCTGGCGGCGCTCCTGTCGCCGCTCCGAAAGAAGGCGGCCATCATCATCGCGCTCTATTACATCTGCTTGTGCGGCCTCATGACCATGATGGCCGGCCTGACGGTACTTGTCGCGGGGACCGGCAACTACGAAACCTATGTGCTGGGCACCGTGGTGGTCATCCTCTGCTGCTACCTCTGCAGCTTTCTCGGGGCGAAATATCTCGCCCCGGTCTACGCCCTGCCGATGGCGGCCGCCCTGGCCGCCATCATCGCCGAAGGCAAAATCCCCACGGGCCGCATCATGATATTTTCGAATCCCATCATCGTCGCCGGCGTCTGCTGCCTCATGGCGGAGATCCAGAAGAACATCAGGTTCCGGGAGTTCCGCTCCAACAGGATCATCGAAGGACAGAACGAATTGCTGCAAAAAGAGCTGACGCTGGCCATGGCGGTCCAGCGCAATATCCTGCCGGGGGCGATGCCGGCCCGGAGGATCGTCGATGTGGCGGCGGCCTATATCCCGATGATAGGGATCGGCGGCGACCTCTACGACTTCATCGATTTCAGGGACGACGACGCCTTCGGCCTCTTCGTGTGCGACGTGTCGGGCCACGGGGTGTCGGCGGCCCTGGTGTCGAGCATGGTCAAGGCGCACCTCAGCACCGTGCGCTACGCCTGCGAATCGCCGGCGGAGCTCCTCCGGTATCTGAACGAAAAGCTGTCGGGCCAGATCGGCGACCACTTCGTCACCGCCTTCTACGGCATCTACCGCCGGTCGGACCGCTCCTTCACCTTCGCCCGCGGGGGCCACAGCTACCCGGTGCTGGAGCATGGCGGCGAAATAACGGAGCTCCGGAGCAGGGGCGGCTTTCTCGGCAGGTTCAGGGCCATGGCCTTCGAGGAGCGGCGGGTCACCCTCGAGGCCGGGGACCGCCTCATCCTCTACACGGACGGCATCATCGAGGCCCGGGACCGCGGGGGTAACTTCTACGGCGAGGAGCGGCTCATGGAGTCCCTCAAGGAGAACCGGGCCCTGGAGGGGGGCGTCTGCATCGACGCTATCATCGGCGCGGTGAAACAATACCAGGGCCGCGATGATTTTGATGACGATGTGTGTATTATAGCCATGAAGACGCTCTGATCCGCGTCATTTGTTCCTCTTCAGCTTTTTCCTTCTCCGCACGCTGTACCCGAAATAGCCCATGGGCCGTCCCAGGCCGCAGTAGTCGCCATGGTTGTAGCAGGCCAGTCCCGCTCGTTCCATGCAGAGTTTGCCCTTTTGATCAATGAGTGTCTCATCCACGTTGACCGCCACGACCCGGGCGAGGAAGAGGTCGTGGGACCCAAGGGGGATGATATCCGCCACCTCGCACTCGATGTTGACGGGGCTCTCCGCGATGATCGGAACCTGGACGACTGACGCGGGCTCGGCCGTGAGCTTCAGGGCTTTGAACTTGTCCACGGTCCTCCCCGATTTGACGCCGCAGAAGTCGGCGGCCCGCACGAGGCCCCGCGTCACCAGGTTGATCACGAACTGCCTTTGCTCAACGATGAGGCCGTGGGAATAGCGCTCCGGCCTCACCGATATGGACACCATGGGCGGGTCCGAGTTGACTGTGCCGGTCCAGGCGATGGTGATGATGTTGGGCGCGCCGCGGGAATCTGCGCAGGTGACCATGGTCACCGGCACCGGGCTCAGGATCGTCGAGGGTTTCCATTGCAGTTTTGCCATAGTGTCCGCCTGTCGTCGAGTCGGTATCCAGTTCATCATGGGGGGGAGAAGCTATTCTGTAAAGTTATTTACCGGAACGGAGCAAACGGGGCCTTGTCGGGTCTCCGGTTATTTGCTTGACGAATTGACAATCATGCATAAAGGTAAAGGGGGATATATCCCACTCATTGAGGATGATATCCGGCGCTGTCAAAGGCCTGGGTTAACGAAACGATAGAACCAATTCACCAAAAGGAGTCAACGAGCCTATGAAAATCACTGATGTAACGAATGGTATTAATCGATTAATGTCCGGCCGGCGCACGGCGGCGGGCCGCCTTGCCCTGGTCCTCCTCCCCCTTTTCCTGCTGACCCAGTGCTTCCAGGTTAGTCATGTCCTTGACCTGAAGGACGACGGTTCCATGGACGTGCGCTGGCTCTTCCGCTTCTCCAAGGCCCTTGACCAGGCCCAGAAGGGGCAGCAGCAGGGCGGCGAGAAAAAGGAGCAGGGCCTTGGCGACATGATGGAAAAGGAAAAGAAGGAGCTGCCGGAATCACTCAAGGGCCTGGTGAAAAACCTGAACTTCAAAAAGATCGATTCCGAGTACGACGCGGGCATGGAGATATCCTTCATGGTTCCCGATTACGCGAAGTTCCCCTTCGACAAGATCAAGAAAGAAGAGTTTCCCATGATCCCGCGGTACAATGTCGCCGCGAAACAGATCGTGTTTCACTTCGAGCCGATGAAAAAAGAGGGTGAGAAGAAGGGAGCCGAGAAAAAGGACGCGGCCCCGGACGGATCGCCCTCCGGGGACCAGTCCATGGACCAGATGGGCAAGCAGATCAGCCAGCTCTTCCTTTCCTCGGTCCGGTACCAGATCTTTCTCGGGAAGAGAATCAATCCTGAAAGGATAGTCATAAAGAAGGGAAAGGAAGAAAAGAAAGTGGACATGCAGAAGATCATGGACATCACCATGATCGACCTGCCCCTCTTCTCCATGTTCGGGGAGAAAGAGGAGCCCTTTGACATGATCATCTATCTCAAGTAGATTGATGGAACGGCAGTCCCGGCCGGCGCCCCGCCCCGGGGCATACGCGCGCCCGGGCTGCCGATTTTTTAACGCTGTTTCATCCTGCCGTAGTCGAGAATATATTTTTTCTTCTTCATTTCCTCTTCCACGCGGTCGCGGTAATCCCGGGAGGCAAAATGCCTGATCAGGCCTTCGGTGACAGGAAGGATCTGTTCCGACGGCTCGAAGGGAACGGGCTTTCCAGTGACGGCGTCGAGGATGGCGCCGTCCACGAAGGCCCAGCTGAGCTCTGCCAGGGTATGGGACCCCAGGTCGCGGAGGACGCCCCTCATCATCCCTTCCCGCGCAGGGTCCATGTAGGTGAATTTCCGGGAGTACATGACCGCGGCGTGAAAATGCTCCGGAACGTCCAGGGCCGCGTCCGCCATGAGGTCCCGCCCGATGGTTTCGACAAGAGGCCCGAGGAAGCGCACGGCCCCGAGGCCGGGGCGGTCCTGGCCGGGAAGGCGCGGCCGATCGGCCGTGAACTTCCGGCGCGGATCCTGGAGGGATATCCATTCAATGGCCAGGACGTTGAAGCGGCCTCCCGGCGCGACGGCGCGGGCGCCCTTCGTGCCCGGGGTGTAGAGTATCTGCGAGAGGCGCAGGTCCACCAGGAGCCGGTCGGGTCCGGCCTTGGCGTCGTACACCTTGAGATAATGGATATTGTTCGGGTCCCTGTCGATAAGGAGAAGAGGCTTCGTAAATCCCGTGGTCCGGAGGTGTCCCATGAGACCGGTTCGCTCCATGATATCCGCGAGCTCCCGGTCGTCATAGCGGTTGAGGAACAGGTCCTGGCACGCGCCGGTGCCGGATATGGAGGCCATGGTGCACTCAAACCGTTCCGGGCTGAAATCATAGGTCTCGAATTTTGACCTGTCCTGGTGCTTTTTTTCACCGGATAGGGTTCGGAATAATCGTGATAAAAGTCTCATGGATAGCTCTATTGTTGAACAATCTGTTCGGAACGGGTTTGCCAATGGTCAACCCGCTACATTATCAGTATTTCTTACATAGCCTGAAATGACAAGTCTAATTAGAAGATGCCTCAAAAATGCTATTATTGACTTTTTTCTGTCATTGCGAGCAAAGCGAATGGTATACCCCCCCTGACCCCCGTAGGGGGCAAGAGTGAAATATCTTGCCGTTGATATTCGATATATTTCGACTGAAAGTAATGTCCTCACCCATAGGTTATTTGATTCATGCCCCCTTTGGGGGACAGGGGGCATGCTGTAATATTTTTTACATAACTTTTGGTTAACTATCCATAAATAATAATACCGGCGCCGCATAGTGCTTGACGAAATCCCCCGAGGAAGGTTCATTTATCCTTTGTAAAACGGCTTCAATCACAGGTGCCGGATATGGGGGAGACGGATAAAACCCGCCGCCGGCAATCCATACAAACAGTTAACATGTCAGAGAGGGAGGACCTATGTCGTTAAAAAAATTCTGTATCATAGTGATATGCCTGGCGCTGCTTCCTTTGAGCTTTTCGTGCAAAAAGCGGAGCGGTGAGACCATCAAGATCGGCGCGATCTTCGCGGTGACCGGGCCGGCTTCGTTCCTGGGGTCTCCGGAGGCGAAGACCGCCCAGATGATGGTCGACGATATCAACGGGAAAGGAGGCGTCAACGGCAAGAACCTGGAGCTCGTGGTCAAGGATTCGGCCGGGAGCCCCGAAAAGGCGATTTCCTTCGCCAAGCAGCTCATTGAAGAAGACAAGGTCTTCGCCATCATCGGGCCGTCCACCAGCGGCGAAACGATGAAGATAAAGACCATCTGCGAGGACGCAAAGATGATCCTCATCTCCTGCGCGGCCGCGGAAGTGATCACGAACCCGGTGGCGAAATACATCTTCAAGGTGGCCCAGAACGACAGCTTCGGGGCCCAGAAGATCTGCGAGGTGATGAAAAAGAAAGGGATCACGAAGATCGGCCTCGTGTCGAGCAACGACGGATACGGCATCGCCGGCAAGGAGCAGATGGAAAAAGCCGCGGCCAGGAACGGCATCGCGGTCCTGATCAGCGAGGTCTACGACAAGAAGGCCACGGACCTGACCGGCGTCCTCACCAAGCTCAAGGCGAAGAACGTCCAGGCCGTGGTGAACTGGTCCATCGTGCCGGCCCAGTCCATCGTACCGAAGAACATGAAACAGCTCAACATGGACATGACCCTGTTCCAGAGCAGCGGCTTCGGGAACATCAAGTACGCCCGGGAGGCCGGCGAGGCCGGCGAGGGGATCATCTTCCCCTGCGGGCGGCTCCTCATCGCGGAATCGCTG
>JAGNKX010000024.1:0-28375 GCA_017999915.1 Spirochaetota bacterium | reverse complement strand
GCGTTTTCATGCAAAAAGCAGAGCGGTGAGACCATCAAGATCGGCGCGATCTTCGCGGTGACCGGCCCGGCGTCGTTCCTGGGCGCCCCCGAGGCGAAGACTGCCCAGATGATGATCGATGACATAAACAATAACGGCGGAATCGGCGGCAAGCAGCTCAAGCTGATCATCAAGGATTCCGCGGGGAACCCCGAAAAGGCGATATCCTTCGCCAAGCAGCTCATAGAGGAAGACAAGGTCTTCGCCATTGTCGGGCCGTCCACCAGCGGCGAAACGATGAAGATCAAGTCCATCTGCGAGGACGCAAAGACGGTCCTCGTCTCCTGCGCCGCGGCCGAGCTGATCGTGAACCCGGTGGCGAAATACGTGTTCAAGTCGCCGCAGAAGGACAGCCACGCCGCCGAGAAGATCTTTGAGGTGATGAAGAAAAAAGGCATCACGAAGATCGGAGTCGTGTCGAGCAACGACGGCTTCGGCGTGGCAGGCAAGGAACAGCTGGAGAAGCTGGCCCCGGCCAGGGGCATAACGATCCTGATCAGCGAGGTCTACGACAAGAAGGCCACGGACCTGACCGGCGTCCTCACGAAGCTCAAGGGAAAGAACGTGCAGGCCGTGGTGAACTGGTCCATCGTGCCGGCCCAGTCCATCGTCGCCAAGAACATGAAGCAGCTCAACATGGCGGTGCCCCTGTTCCAGAGCCACGGCTTCGGGAACATCAAGTACGTCAAGGAAGCGGGCGAGGCGGCCGAAGGGATCATCTTCCCCAGCGGCAGGCTCCTCATAGCGGATTCGCTGCCGGAGAACCATCCCCAGAAGGCCCTGCTGATGAAATACAAGAAGGACTATGAATCGAAGTACGGCGAGGACGCCAGCACCTTCGGCGGCCATGGCTATGACGCGCTCCTTATCCTGGTCGAGGCCATCAAGAAGGCCGGCGCGGACAAGGAGAAGGTCCGCGACGCGATCGAGAACATGAAGGGCCTCGCCGGGACCGCCGGCGTATTCAATTTTTCACCGCAGGATCACAATGGACTTGACATAAACGCCTTTGATGTGCTCACCGTTAAGGGCGGCAAGTTCGTAAAATACGAGTAAGAAATTTTATACCAGCGGGGAGGCGGCTTTCGCCTTCCCGCGTTGGCTTTATCATGTCCCCTGAGCACTTATTACAATATATCCTTTCCGGCATAACCAACGGCAGCATTTACGCCATTGTGGCCATCGGCTTCAATATCATTTACAACACGACGGGCATAATCAATTTCGCCCAGGGGGAGTTCGTCATGCTCGGCGGCATGACCGCCATCACCCTTTCGGCTTTCATGCCGCTCCCCGCCGCCATCCTGGCCGCGGTGGTCATCACCTCCTTCGTGGGCGCCCTCATCGACTTTTTCATCATCCGGCGGCTGAAAAGCCCCTCGGTCCTCAACATGATCATCGTCACCATCGGCCTTTCCATCGTGATCCGGGAGATCGCGCTCCACATATGGGACGAGAAGGTCCGGTCCCTTCCCTATTTCACCGGCAACGAGGTCACTTCCATCAACCTGCTGGGCGCCTATATTTCGCCGCAGGTGCTATGGGTCCTGGGCGTCTCCGCCGTGATCGTCGCCTTCCTGGGGGCCTTCTTCAAGTTCACCCTGACGGGCCGGTCCATGCGGGCCTGCGCGTCCAGCATCACCGCGGCCCGGCTCTGCGGCATCAACACGCGGAACATGGTCACCATGTCCTTCATGCTGAGCGCCGCCATCGGCGCCCTGGCGGGGTGCGTCATTTCCCCCATCACCCAGACCCAGTACGATTGCGGCACCTCCCTCGCCATCAAGGGCTTCACCGTGGCCATCCTGGGGGGGCTGGGCAACAGCACCGGCGCCATCATCGGCGGCATCATCATCGGGCTCCTGGAAGCCTTCAGCATAAGCGTGATGCCCCTGGCCTACAAGGACGCCATCGCCATCGCCATTCTCCTGATCATCCTCTTTGTCAAGCCGAGCGGTCTCCTGGGCGTGCGGGAAGCGGCGGAGCTCAAGGAATTTTAAAGGCCATGAAAAAGCATATCCCGGTCCTCGGCCTTATCGCCGGCATCATCCTGTTCCAGGTCGTCGTCTCGCTGATGGGCCGCGAATTCTACCTTACCCAGCTCACCATGGCCGCGTATTATTGCCTGGTGATCCTGGGCCTCACGGTCCTCATGGGGTACGCGGGACAGATATCCATGGGACACGCCGCATTTTTCGCCATGGGCGGCTACACCACTGCGGTGCTCACCACCCGCAACCTCATGGACATCAAGGACAGCGCCATCGTGGAGGCGGCGCGAAATATCGGCCTCACGGTGGTGGAAACGAACACCTACGGAAGCAGCATAGAGCACCTTTCCCCCTGGGTGTCCCTGGCGGCCGCCGTGGTTCTGACCGCGGCCGTGGCCTTCCTGATCGGCATACCGATCCTCAAGCTCAAGGGCCATTACCTGGCCATGGCGACCCTGGGCTTCGGCATCATCGTGTACCGCATCGTGCTGGGAGCACGCGTGTTCGGAGAGGCCGACGGCATCTCCGATATTCCGCCCTTCCGGATCATCGGCGGCCTTACCGTGTGCGGCGACCCGGCCCTGCGGGTGCAGAACTTTTACATAGCGTCGTTCCTGGTGGTCGTGGGGGTGGTCCTCCTCATGAACCTGATCGACTCCCGGGTGGGTCGGGCCCTCCGCTCGATCCACGGGAGCGAGGAGGCGGCCAACGCCATGGGCGTGGACACTGGGCGCTACAAGCTCTTCGTGTTCGTCCTCTCGGCCGTGTTCGCCAGCGTGGCAGGGGTGTTCCTCACCCATTTCAACGGCGGGGTGGGGCCGTCCGAGGCGGACGTGATGAAATCGGTCACCTATGTGGCCATCGTGGCGGTGGGGGGCATGGCGAACCTCTGGGGGGCGCTCCTCATGGGCGTCGTGCTCAACTACCTGTCGCTGCGGGGATATTTCGGCACCTACGACGAATTCGTCTTCGGGAGCATACTCATAGTGATCATGCTTTTCTTTCCCGAGGGCTTATTAAAAATGGAGAACGCCCGCATCCTGGGCCGCGCCGCGGCCCGGTTGAGGAAAAGATCAGGCTCCGGTGACAAAAAATGAGCTACGTCCAGATACATGACATGTGCCGCTCCTTCGGCGGCCTCAGGGCAGTCGACGGGGTCTCCTTCGATGTCGAGCGGAACGCCATCAAGGCGGTCATCGGCCCCAACGGCGCCGGCAAGACCACGCTCTTCAACCTCATCGCCGGGTCCCTGGCGCCCGACGCGGGGGAGGCCTTTATCGGCGGCGTCCCGATCCACAACCTGCCGCCGTACCGGATCGCGCGGCACGGGGTCTCGCGCACCTTCCAGAACATCAAGCTCTTTTCGCACATGACCGTCCTGGAGAACGTCATGATCGGTAGGCACATTCGGAGCGGCGCCGGCTTTATACAGGCCATGCTCCACCTTCCCCAGTCGAGGAAAGAGGAGCGCGCCATCAGGGAGAGCTCCATGGAGCTTCTCGCGATGATGGGGATCGGCGACCTGGCCGAGCAGGAGGCGACGAGCCTCGCCTTCGGCAAGCAGCGGATCGTCGAGATAGCCAGGGCCCTGGCCACGGAGCCGTCGCTCCTTCTCCTGGATGAGCCCGCGGCGGGGCTGAACATCTACGAGACGGCCCAGATATCCGACATGATACGGAAGATCAGGGAAAAGGGCATCACCGTGCTGGTCATCGAGCACGACATGTCCCTGGTCATGAACATATCCGACGAGATCGTGGTGCTTTCCTCCGGGAAGAAGATCGCCGAGGGCGTGCCCGTTGACATCCAGAAGAACGACGAGGTGATCCGCGTCTACCTGGGGGAAGAAGATGCTTAAGATACGGAACCTCTATTCGGGCTACGGCAGCCTCAGGGTGCTGAAGGGGGTATCCCTCCACGTGAATCCCGGGGAGATCGTGACCATCATCGGCGGGAACGGCTCCGGGAAGAGCACGCTCCTGAGCACCGTGGCGGGGATCGTCCCGGCCCTGGAGGGCGAGATCGTCTTCAACGGCGGGGAGATATCCGCCGTGGCGCCGGAAAAGATCGTCGCCGCCGGGTGCTCCCTCGTGCCGGAGGGGCGCCTGGTCTTCAGCACCATGACGGTGCGGGAAAACCTGGTGCTGGGGGCCTATACCCGCCTCCGCGGCGACCGGCGCATCGACCTTGACGCGGAGCTCGGCGTCATATTCGCGATGTTCCCGCGCCTCAGGGAGCGGGAGCGCCAGCTGGGCGGCACCCTCTCGGGGGGCGAGCAGCAGATGCTGGCCATCGGCAGGGCCCTCATGGCCAGGCCGAGGCTCATCATGCTCGACGAGCCCTCCATGGGACTGGCGCCGATCATCGTGAAGGGCATCTTCGAGGAGATACGGAAGCTCCGCGACGCGGGCAACACGATCCTGCTGGTGGAGCAGAACGCGCGCGCGGCCCTGAGAATCGCCGACCGCGGCTACGTGATCGAGACCGGGCAGATGGTCCTGGAGGGCACGTCCGAGGAGCTGCTGAACAACAACGACGTGCAGCGGGCCTACCTGGGTAAGGATTATCGGAGTATCAGCGAGTAAATAATGGGAGGGGGATGCCATGATCTACAACGCCAAGTATGAATCGATGCCGCGCGACGAGCTGGTGCAGCTCCAGGTCGAGCGGCTGCAGAGCACCCTGAACAGGGTCTATCGCAACGTCGCCTTCTATAAGGATTCCTTCGACGAGAACAAGATCGACATCGGGACGATCCGAAGCATAGACGACATGAGGCGGCTCCCCTTCACCACGAAGGAGGACCTGAGGAAAAGCTATCCCTACAACATGTTCGCCGTGCCCCTCAGGGACATCGTGCGCATTCATTCCACCACCGGCAGGACCGGCATCCCCATCGCCATCGGCTATACCAGGAACGACATCCTCCACTGGTCCGAGCTCGTGGCCCGGGTCCTCGCCGGCGCGGGCGTCACGGACAACGACTTCGTGCAGATCGCCTTCGACTACAACATGTTCACCGGCGGGTTCGGCCTCCATTACGGCGCTGAGAAGATCGGCGCGTCGGTCATCCCGTCGTCGCAGTCGGGCAACGTGCAGCGGCAGATCCACATCATGAAGGACTACAAGACCACGGTGCTCCTGTCGACCCCCAGCTACGCCCTGCGCATCGCCAGCAACCTCCGCGAGATGGGGATCCATCCCGACGAGCTCAACCTGAAGACCGGCCTCTTCGGCGCGGAGCCGTGGGGAGAGGAGACCAAGTCCCGGATCGAGGAGCGGCTCCATCTCTCGGCCTTCAATATTTACGGGATCAACGAGATGATGGGCCCCGGCGTGTCCGGGGAATGCGCCGAGAGGAACGGCCTCCACATCAACGAGGACCATTATATCGTGGAGATCATCGACCCCCTCACCTGGGAGCCCCTGCCCCACGGCGAGGAGGGGGAGCTGGTCATCACCACCATAACCAGGGAGGGATTCCCCCTCATCCGCTACCGCACCGGCGACCTTACGTCGATCATCGAGGAGCGGTGCCCCTGCGGCCGGACGACCCTCCGCATGCGCCGGGTCGGGGCCCGGTCCGATGACATGGTCGTCATCAACGGCATCAACGTGTTCCCGACCCAGGTCGGCGAGGCGCTGAAAAGGGCGACCGGCTTCGATCCCCGCTTCCAGATCGTCATCGAGGACGTGGAGGGCGAGGACGTCATGGAGATCCAGGTGGAGGTCCTGGACAAGATGTTCGACGACGAGGTGAAAAAGCTCCTTTCGCTGAAGAACTCCATCGGCGTGACGATGGAGCGCGAGCTGGGCTGCGTCGCCAGGATCACCTTCGTGGAGCAGAACACGCTCGTCCTCTATTCCGAGGGAAAGGTGCGGAGCGTCATCGACAAGCGGTAAAGGCCCGCGGGGCCTCAGTCCCTGAGTATCCGGACGGGACCGCTGTTCAGAAAATCGAGGAAGCTGCGGTCAGGGGAGGGCCAATCCTTTTCAAGGGCCTGCATCAGGTAGTAGGCGTCGCTCTCGGACACCACCTGGTTCTTTTTGTCGATGTAGTTCCCGTTCCATTCCAGCATGTCCCTGGACACGTAAAAAATCAGCAGCAGGTTGTAGAGATAGTCCACCATGGGGTCATAGGCGTCATCCACCTCGCATTCGAAGTCGAAGGCCGTGCCTTCCTCCTCCCATCCGGCGGCGCGGGCCCGCTCGAGACAGGCAAGCCACTCTTCATCATCGCAGGAGAAGGTCCGCAGGGTGGTGAGGTTGAGAAAGGTGTATGCCATATATGCCGGCGCCCCGGGTGTAATGTGACGGCGGTCCCGCGGTTGGACGCGACGGTCGCCGCCGGTGAGACGGCTCCGAATTAATGGCGGGCCGATCACCATAAATTCTTGATTTATTTTAATTGTTCCTGATTATAGTGCCATGAGCGCGTCTATGGCGTCAACCAAATCTTTTTTTCACGTTCCCCCCGACGGTACTCCCGTCGCGGTTCCCGACCTGGACTCCGCGCTGAAGACGCTCGGGGACGGCGGATACCTGTGGCTCAACCTCCTTGATCCGGCCCGGGAAGACCTGGAGGCCCTCGCCGCGCCCTTCGGCATCCATCCCCTCGCCATAGAGGATTGCCTTGACGACGAGCAGATCCCGAAAATCGAGGATTATCCCACCAACACCTTTATCCTTTTCAACAAGTTCAACTACGAATCCAGGGAGCTTTTTATCAACGAGGTTGACCTTTTCCTGGGAAAGAACTTTCTAATCCTGGTGAGCCATAACATCCACGGCGACCCGAATTTCCTGGACCGGCTGGAGCAGATGGCGGGCCTTGACCGGGAGAACGTGCTCCAGGGCCCCGATTATCTCCTCCACGTGATCATGGACTACCTGGTGGACCAGAAATTCGAAACCATCGGGTCCCTGCGGGACGAGCTTGACGGGATCGAGGAGCGCATTATCGACGAGATCGCTCTTTTCAGGCCTGAAGAGCTGATGCGCCTGAGAAGGAGCCTCCTCATGCTGCGTAAAAGCATCATCCATGAGCGGGAGATACTGGTGAAGATCTGCCGGAAGGATTCCCGTTTCATCAATGAAAAGTCTATCTACGAATTCCGCGACATCTACGACCACCTGTCGAAATTCTTCGAAGAGGCGGAGATATACCGGGAGATGATATCAAGCTTCATGGAAATGTACCTGTCGATGATGAATACCCGGATGTCCATGGCGGCCAACAGGACCAACCGGGTCGTCAGGCGCCTGACCATGATCACGACGATCTTCATGCCCATGACCCTTCTCTCCGGCATCGGCGGCATGTCCGAATGGAGCATGATGACGGGGTCGGAAAACTGGAAGGTGGCCTATCCCGTGTTCCTGTTACTCATGATGCTGGTCGGGATCGGGAGCTACCTGATACTTAAAAGGCTTGAAGGCAGGGACAACGACAGTGGAGAATGATCTCCGGAGCCGTTTAATGTGACGGGCCGGAATTTTTAGTGATCAGCGAGAGTTTCTATGGATAAAGTCGGACTCATCATCAACCCCCATGCGCGGGGCGTGAAAAAAATGAATATCGATCCCCTCCGGTTCTTCACCGGCGTTTCCGAGGGATACGCCGACATCAGGCTGACCAACAGCCTCGCCGAGGTCGATGCGGTGATCAGGGATTTCAAGAAGGTGGGAATCCCCTCCGTGGCCGTCTGCGGCGGGGACGGCACGGCCCACCACGTCCTTTCCCGGATGATAAACCTGTACAAGAAGGAGCCGGTGCCGGCGCTCCTGCACCTCAGGGCCGGCACCATGAACACCCAGTCGCGCACCATCAATCTCAAGGGAAACCCGGCGGATATAATGAAGCGCCTGGTGGCGGTGCTGAAGGCCAAGGGGACCCCGAAGACCTTCACCCGGGACACCATCCGCATCGGCGACAGGTATGGCTTCATCTTCGGCGTGGGCATGACGGCGAATTTTCTCAATGAATACTACCAGGGGGAGGGGACCGGCCCGGCCAAGGCGGTGAAGACCATCTGGAAGGCGGTGAAGGGCGTCACCGTGGGCGGCGACGTGGGAACCCTCTTCGACCGCCTGGACTGCACCGTTACGGTGGACGGCAACACGGTGCCGCACCATGACTTCATCGCGGTCATCGCCACCACCGTCGACGATATCGGCATCGGGTTCAAGCCGATGCACCGGGCCTATGAGCAGGACGGGACCTTCCATATCCTCTCCGTGGGGTGCCAGGCCTCGGACATCGTCAGGAATCTCGTAAAGATCAAGACGGGCAAGCCGGTTCACCATCCCTATGTATTTGATTCTATCGGGAAAAAAGCTGTCATCACGAGCGGGAAAAAAATGTTGTACACCATCGACGGCGATATGTATGAGGCTGAAAAGAAGCTTGTGGCCGAGATAGGGCCGCCGGTGAGGCTGATATACGTGTAAACGCAGGGGGTGGATTTTTATCCGCCCCGGTCTGAATCAACGGCGTCTTTCGCCGCCGCCTTTTCCCTTCTCGCCCTGCGGGCCCTGCGGTCTGGCGCCGCCGTCGGGGCCCCTCCTGCCGCGCTGGCCGTCGACAAGGCCGGTTCCCTTGTTGCTGATAGTTCCTTCGGGCCGCGCTCCGTGGCGGTTGTTCCTGTCAGGCTTGTAGGTCTCGCCCTGCCTGATGAGCCTGTCGGGTCTGCCGTTGCCGCGGATCTGCCGGTGGTCGGCTCCCTGTTGATGATCGGGTTCATGGCCGCCGCCGGGCCTCCGGTTGGTATTGGGCCTGCTCCCCTCGGGCCTGTGATATGCCGCGCCGAACTTCATCCGCTCTTGCATCTTCTGCATATGGGTGTCGCGGATCAGGCGGTCGCGCACCGCCATGCGCCTGTACTCGTAGGCGCGCTCCAGGTATTCCGGGTGATTCCTGTACAGGGCCCGGTCGGGATAGGCTATCCTGGCTACACCGGGGTGCCGGAGCATCCATTCCCTGTGACGGTAGTAGCGTTCATACAGGTGGGGATGGCGGTGGAAGAACTGATAATTCCGGTACACCTCCCTGGCGACAAAGGGATGGTCGAGGAACCAGAGGTCGTCGTCGTACACCACCATCGCAATCCCGGGGTACCTGTTGAGAAAAGGCCTGTTGCAGACGATGATGTAGGCGATCCTCGGGTACCGGTGCCAGAATCCATAATTGAGATAGATCCGGGCCGCTATGCGGGGATGGGCCTCCAGCCACTCGTAATCGGAGCAGATATACCAGACCACCCAGGGGTGGGCGTTGAGCCAGAGGACGCTCTTAAAATCGTCGGCATAGGGTTCGGGGTCCTGTTTTATCTTTTCACCGAGGGCCTTGTCCTCGCCGGAGATATCGGGCCTGGCGCCGTCAGCCGCCCCTTCGATGTCGGCCGAATCATCGACCTCCTGTATGTCCTCCAGCATGCGGTCGATCTCCTCGTCGGAATAATCCTTCGGCATGGTTAGAGGCATGGTTTTGAGAATTTCCTGCGAGGCTTCCGCCTTTTCCTCGCCCCGGGCCATGGCCGACTGGCTGGAACCGCTTCCCTGGCCAAGGGTTATCAGCAGAAAAAGAAGGCACACTGATATGATCGAAGCTAAAGGGCTTTTCTTTGTGTTCATGGTATTACCTTTGCTCTGTTATGATCTTAGGACCTTGCTCTTTGGCTAAAAAGTTCCATTTTTTTTCAGGGGCCTCCATCCCTGTTCAAATGTAAAATAATTGACAGATAAAACTATCTTATACACTAAAATTTATCAGACCTGAACGGAAGTTCATGGAAAAATTCCAGGGTTTGAACAGCACAGACAGGAGACTTTTTGAAGATTATGAATAAAGAGACAAATCAATCAGGATCGATCAGGTACAACCGGAACGTGGTCCTCACCGGGTTCACGTCGTTCTTCACCGATGTTTCTTCGGAGATGATTTACCCCCTGATACAGGCCTTCGTGGCGGTGATCATGGCGTCGCAGAAGGCCCTCCTGGGGCCAGTCCTGGGGATCATCGAGGGCGTCGCCGAATCCACGGCGAGCCTCCTCAAGGTAGTCGCCGGCTACTATTCCGACAGGATGGAGAAACGGAAGGCCCCGGCCATTGCGGGATATTCGCTCTCCGCTGTGGCCAAGGTGCTCCTCTTTGCCGCCTCGGCCGGATGGGCCCTGGTGCTCCTGTCACGGTTCTTCGACCGGGTGGGGAAGGGGATCCGCACCGCCCCGCGGGACGCCCTCATCTCGGAATCGATGCCGAAGGAGCTCCAGGGAAAGGCCTTCGGGTTCCAGCGGGCCATGGATTTCGCCGGCGCCTTCCTGGGCACCCTGATATGCTATTTCCTGGTGGAGCGCTTCATGGACCCGGTGACGAAAACCGTCAGGGACCTGGACGCCTTCTATACTCTCTTTCTCATTTCCATCATACCGGCCTTCATCGGTGTGCTGTTCCTCTTTTTCGCCAGGGAAACCGCCGGTTCCGGAAAGAAAGGGAACGACAGGCCGAAGCCGAATCTGGACATCAGGAAATATGACAGGAACCTGCGCATCTTTTTCCTGGCCCAGTTCCTCTTCACCCTGGGCAACTCGTCGAACCAGTTTCTCCTCCTCCGGAGCATGGACCTCGGCTACATGCTTTCCACGGTCATCCTGATGTATGTCATCTTTAACTTCACCACCTCGTCCCTTTCCTCGGCCTTCGGATCGCTGTCGGACAGGATCGGCAGGAAGAAGCTCCTCATCGCCGGCTATCTCCTGTACGCCGCCGTGTACATCGCCTTCGGGTTCATCACCCCGTCCACCGGCTTTCTCCTCTGGATCTTCTGGCCCCTCTACGGCCTCTACTACGCCATGACGGAAGGGGTGGAAAAGGCCTTCGTGGCGGACATCGCCCCGGAGAACTCCCGGGCCACGGCCCTCGGCTTTTATCACACCATCATCGGCATCGGCCTCCTTCCGGCCAGCGTGATCGCCGGCCTCCTCTTCACGGCCCATCCGGGATCCCCCTTCATCTTCGGCGGGGCCCTGGCGGTGCTCACGGTGCTGATCCTGGGCTTCGGCGTGAAGGAGAAGGAGACGGCGTAAAAAGAATCTTCCCATAATCCCCCTCCCTTGATGGGAGGGGACAGGGGAGGGTGATTTATAATATTAACACTATAAAAACATGACCACCCCCACCCAACCCTCCCCCATCAAGGGGGAGGGCGTACTGTAATGACTTTTGATCAGTGAACCAAAAGTCAAAAAAAAGTTGTAAATAATATATATCATTGCTACTATCAGTGGGATCATACATGGCCGTGCTTGCATCGATCCCCATTGAGAAGAGGCGATGAAAGAGATCCATTTTCTACAGCAGAACGCGGACAAGTGGAAGCGCTTCGAAGCGCTGGTCAGGGCGCGCGGGAAATCGAGCCCTGACCAGGTGGCGGAGCTCTTTATCGAGCTCACCGACGACCTCTCCTATGCCCGGACCTTCTACCCCGCGAGCAGCATCACCGCGTACCTGAACGGCCTCACCGCGAAGTTCCACCAGGCCATTTTCAGGAACAAGAAAGAGGAGCGCCGCCGCCTCAGGACCTTCTGGACCGAGGAGCAGCCCGTCCTTTTCAGAAGGCACTGGAAGGAGATGCTGATCTCCCTGGCAATCTTCGTCGTTTCGGTCCTGGTCGGCGTGGTCTCATCGGCCAATGACGACGGGTTCGTGCGCCTCATCCTGGGGGACAGCTACCTCTCAATGACCGTGGACAACATCGAGAAGGGCGATCCCATGGCGGTGTACAAATCGATGAACAACGTGAACATGTTCCTGGGCGTCACGGTGAACAATATCAGGGTCGCCCTCCTGGCCTTCGCCTGCGGCGTCATCCTCTCTTTCGGCGCCGGCTACATCATCTTCTTCAACGGTATCATGATCGGGGCCTTCCACTATTTTTTCTACCATAAGGGGCTCCTCCTTGTTTCCCTGAAAAGCATCTGGATCCACGGCGCCCTGGAGATGACGGCGGTCGTCATCGCCGGGGGCGCGGGCATCGTCATAGGCAACGGCATCCTCTTTCCCGGAACCTACACCCGCGCCGACTCTTTCAAAAGGGGGGCGAAGGACGGCCTGAAGATGGTGATCGGCGTTGTTCCCGTGTTTTGCATGGCGGGCCTCCTGGAGGGCTTCGTCACCAGGCACACGGACATGGCCCCGCTCCTGAGCGCCCTCATCATCGGAATCTCGCTGGTTTTTGTACTCTGGTATTACATTCTCTATCCTATCCACCATCACAACAAGGAGCGATTCCATGGACCTGAACGAAAAGTTTGAATTCAGAAAGGCCCGCGATTTCGGGGCGATCATCAACGACACCTTCGCCTTCATCAGGCAGAATATCGCCATTCTCTTCAAAGCCCTGCTCTTCATCACGGGGCCCCTTCTCGTCGTCCAGGGGGTCCTGGCCGGGCTCTACAGCTCGAAATCGTCCCTGCTGGCGATCGGGGGCGACAAGACCAATCCCCTGGGGGCCATCTTCTCCATCGAGTACCTGCTCCTGCTCCTGTGCGGCCTGGTGAGCTATACCTTCATCACCCTTATTTCCGTGGAGTTCATCGGCCTCTACGTGGAGCGCGGACCCGGGAAGATCTCGGTGGACGATATCTGGGGGGCGGTAAAAAGGGATTTCTGGATGATCGTATTCACCAACATCGGCTCCTTCTTCGTCGTGTTCTTTTCCATGCTATTGCTCGTCATACCGGGGGTCTACCTGGCCATCGTGATAGCCCTGGTGCCCATGGTCCGCGTGCAGGAGCGGACCGGATTTTTCGCGTCAGTGCGGCGGAGCGCGAAGCTGGTCTCCGGCAGCTGGTGGCTCACCCTGGGGCTCCTCTTCCTGATGGCCATCATCGTCGGCATGATGGGATCCGTGCTGGCCCTTCCCTCGGCGGGGGTGACCTTCCTGGCAGTGCTCCATTCCATTGACGCGTCGAACCACCTGTTCAAGGGCCTCTTCATAATCACGGGGATTTTACAGCAGCTCACGTCGATGTTCAGCACCGCTATCTTCATCGCTGTCGGGTTCCACTATTTCAGCCAGGCCGAAAAGAAGGAGGGCCACGGCCTTCTCATGAAAGTGGAGGAGATCGGGCAGGGGAAGGACGGGGCCCATGCATAGACGGGCTTTCATCGGACCGCTCCTCTGCCTGGTATTGCTGGCCGGGGGCGCGCGGCCCCCGGAGGACCGCGTGATCGCGGTGCGGGAGGCCGGGAAGGTCCCGGCCGACGCCTCGGCGGTGAAGCCGCGTCCGGCGCCGATGAAAAAGATCGAGGAGTTCCGGCGGGACCCCGCGTTCCGCTATGACCGGAAGGAGGAGCCGCTCCTCACTTTCTGGGACCATGTCCTGGCATGGCTCAGGGAGAAGCTCGGTCCTTACCGCCTGGATGTCGACGGAGAGACGGCATGGAAGGCCCTCGAATACGGGGTGTACCTCGTCGTGGCAGCTGCGGCGCTCCTTGTCATCGTGAAGCTCATCGGCGCCGACCCCCGGGGACTCTTCTTTTCCCTGAAGAAAAAGCGCGCCACGCCGGAGGAAGGGGCGGACCACATCGAGCATATCGATTTTGACGGCCTCATCGCCGGCTTTCTGGAAAAGCGCGACTACCGCGCCGTGGTGCGCCTCCTCTACCGCAAGGCCCTGAAGGAGCTTTCTGCCCGGGGCCTCATCCGGTGGCAGATCGACAAGACAAACCGTGATTACCTGGCCGAGCTGGCCCAGTCCCCGCTGCGGGGCGAATTCACGGAGCTCACCAGGATCTTTGAATATATATGGTACGGGAATTTTGATCTCCCCGAGGACACCTTCGCGGCGGTGCGGGAGCTGTACGAAGGATTTTACAGGACCCTGGCGGATGGGAACCGGTGAAAAAGAACCTTCCCTTTATCATCATACTTGGCCTGAGCGTCGCGCTCTTCATCGTTTTCACGGTGATGAAGCCGGAGCCGGTGGACTGGTCGGCGAGCTTCACCCGCAACGACAAGATCCCCTACGGGAGCCATATCCCGTACCGCCTCCTGCCGGACTGCTTTCCCGGAGCCGCCATAACGGTCACCCATGATTCGATCCGCGACACATTGCGGGGCAGGGATTACCGGGGGACCAATTACATCCTCATCGATACCACCCTTGCCCTGAACAAGCATGACACGGAGGAGTTGATGCGCTTCGCGGCCCGGGGGAACAGCGTGTTCATGGCGGCCAGCTTCTACCTGGACGAATTCGCGGACCTCATGAAGATCAGGACCGCGCCGGAAGACATCGTGGCCGACCGGATGGGGGTGAATTTCGCCAACCCGCGCCTGGCGGCGCAAAGCGACTACCTCTGCCGCAGGGGCGTCGGCAACATGCGCTTCATATCGTTCAGAAAAAAGGAGGCCGCAATCCTCGGCGTGAACGAGCGGAAGGGCGCCAACTTCATCCGCATCCGACACGGCAGGGGCGCCTTCTACCTGAGCGCCCTTCCCTACGCCTACACGAACTTCAACATGCTGTCGGGGAACAACGCCGAATACGTGTTCCGCTCCCTTTCGTACCTGCCGGTGCGGAGGACCATCTGGGACGAGCATTACAAGTCGTCGGTGGCCGCGCCGGCGACTCCCCTCAGGTACGTCCTTTCGAGGGAGCCCCTCTCCTGGGCCTACTACACGGCCATGGCCGGCCTGGTCCTCTTCATGCTCTTCAAGGCGCGGCGCCGCCAGAGGGCCATCCCGGTGATCCTGCCGCCGGCCAACGCCGCCCTTGACTTCGCAACCACGGTGGGAAGGCTCTATCATCAGCGCGGCGACCACCGGGACATAGCGGAAAAGAAGATACTGTATTTTTACGATTGTCTCTATTCCTGGATCCAGGCTGATGCTCTCCACCGCGGCGGGATATTTTACAAGGAAGTCGCCCGGCGGAGCGGCGTGCCGGAGGACCGGGTGCGGAGGCTCTTTGAGGATATCGACGCGTTGCTGCTGCGTAAAAGCCTCTCCGACGGGGAGCTTCAGCGGCTCAATGCCATGATCGAAGATTTTACACTCCAAGCGAAAAGGACGGGCCTATGAGCGGTGAAATGACATTTAACGAGCGGATCCAGATCAAGGACGTGGTCCAGGCGAACGCCAGGATCAGGGGGGAGCTCCAAAAGATCATCGTGGGGCAAGAGGAGATGCTTGACCTCCTCATGGCGGCCGTCCTGGCCAACGGCCACGTGCTCCTGGAGGGGGTGCCGGGCATAGCCAAGACCCTCACGGCGAAGATCCTCGCCATGGCCATGGCCGCGGATTTTTCGCGGATACAGTTCACTCCGGACCTGATGCCGTCTGACGTCATCGGCACCACGATATTCAACTCCAAAAAAGGGGACTTCGAGTTCAAGCAGGGCCCGGTGTTTTCAAGCCTGGTACTCATCGACGAGATCAACCGCGCCCCTGCCAAGACCCAGGCGGCCCTCTTCGAGGTGATGGAGGAGCGGCAGATAACCGTCGATGGCACAACCTATCCCATGGCCGAGCCCTTCCTGGTCTTCGCCACCCAGAACCCCATAGAGTACGAGGGGACCTACCGCCTCCCCGAGGCTCAGCTGGACCGCTTTCTCTTCAAGATAAACATCGGGTATCCGTCCCGGGATGAGGAGGCCCGCATCATTGCCGATGCCCATGGCCGGCGGGAGAGGGACAAGCTGGCGGAAATAAAAAAGGTAATGACCGCGAAGCAGGTCGTCGCCGCGCAGAAAAAGGTAAAGAACGTCCACGTGGACGAGAATGTCATCGCCTACATCGCCGAGATCGTTCACCGCACCCGCGCCCACGGCTCCCTTTACCTGGGGGGATCGCCCCGGGCCTCCCTGGCCATCATGGACGGCGCCAAGGCCCTGGCCGTGCTGCGGGAGCGTGACTTCCTGAAGCCGGAGGACATACACTCCGTCGCCTATCCGGCCCTGCGGCACCGCCTCCTTCTCACCCCCGAAAAGGAGATGGAGGGGAAAAAGCCGGACGACATCATTCGGGACATCCTCGAGGGGATCGAGGTGCCCCGGTGAAGGGAATAGGCGCTCTCTTCCTGGGGCGGCGCTTTTTCATCGCTCTCGCCTGCGTCGTCCTTTCCTTCGTGGCGGCCTTTTTTTACCCGGCCCTGCTGGCGCCGTCGAAGCTGGCGCTTCTCATTCTGTGCGCCGCAACCGCCGCAGACGCGGCGCTCCTCTTCCGCATCCCCGGCGTCACCGCACGGCGGATCGTTCCCGAAAAGCTTTCCAACGGGGACGAGAATCGGGTCGACCTGCGCGTCGAGAGCAGCCATTCCTTTCCGATCGCCGTCGAGATCATCGACGAGCTCCCGGTCCAGTTCCAGAAGCGGGACTTTTCCCTGAAAGTCCGCGTTCCGCCGGGGACCGGCCGGGACCTCTCCTACACGGTGAGGCCTGTGGAGCGGGGGGAATACGGCTTCGGCGCCCTGAACGTGTTCGCGTCGACGCCCCTGGGCCTCGCATGGCGGCGCCACCGCTTCGCCCGGGACGTCACGGTGCCGGTGTACCCGTCCATCATCCAGATGAGGAAATACGACCTCTTCGCCGCGTCGAACCGCCTGGTGGAGGCGGGCATCAAGCGGATGCGCAGGCCCGGCGCGTCCATGGAGTTCGACCAGATCCGGCGCTACATCTCCGGCGACGATTACCGGAAAATAAACTGGAAGGCCACGGCGCGCCGGGGCGAGGTAATGGTGAACCAGTTCCGGGACGAGCGGTCCCAGAGCGTCTATTCGGTCATCGACATGGGCCGCGCCATGAAGATGCCCTTCGAGGGGATGACCCTCCTCGACTACGCGGTGAACGCGGGCCTGGTCATATCCAATATCGCCATCCGCCGGGAGGACCGGGCCGGCATCGTGGCCTTTTCGAGCGGCATCGATTCGATCCTGCCGGCGAGCCGCTCCCATGGCCAGATGCTGCGGATCCTGGACCTTCTCTACCGGGTCCGCACCGGCTTCCAGGAGTCGAATTACGAGCTCCTCTGCGCGGAGCTGTCGCGGAAGATCGGCCAGCGGAGCCTGCTCCTCTTCTTCACCAACTTCGAGACCCTCTCCTCCCTCAGGAGGAACCTCCCGTATCTCACGATGCTGGCGCGGCGCCACCTGGTGGTGGTGATCTTTTTCCTTAACACGGAGCTCGATTCGCTCCTGAACAGCCGGTCGGAGTCCATCGAGGAGATTTACATCAAGACCATCGCGGAAAAATTCGCCTTTGAAAAGAGGCAGATCGTGAAAGAGCTTGACCGCCACGGAATTCATTCCATACTAACATCGCCGGCGCACCTGACGGTGAACACCATCAATACGTATCTCGAAATGAAGTCCCGGGGGTTGCTGTGACATGCAGACGGTTCCGATAGAGACGGCGCAGAACGTGACCATCGAATACGAGACGGCCGGCGTGGGAGAGAGGATCCTGTCCGCCCTGGTCGATTACATCATACTGTTCTCCTACGCCTTCCTGGTCCTGCTCGGGTATTTTGCCGCGGGCAACTATCTCAAGAATTACTCCGTGGCGTTTTTCATCCTGGCGGCCCTTCCGGCGTTCCTCTACGACCTGATATGCGAGACAGCCATGGACGGCCAGAGCTTCGGGAAGAAGCTCATCGGCATCAAGGTGGTGAAACTCGACGGGTCCCAGCCATCGCTGGGAAGCTATCTTCTCCGGTGGATCCTCCGCATCGTCGACATCAGCTTTCTGGCGGGCTCCGTGGCGGTGCTGACGATCCTCCTGAACGGGAAGGGGCAGCGCCTGGGGGACATCGCCGCCGGCACCACGGTCATCAGGCTGAAGCAGACCGTGATGATAAGCGACACGATCCTTGTGGCCCTGGGGAACGATTACCGGCCCGTGTTCCCCGCGGCTGCCAGGCTTGACGACGCCGTCGTCACCATCATCAAGGAGACCCTGGAGTTCGACAGGAAAAACAGGTCGGCCCCCTCGGCGTACCGCATACTGCTGAAGGCGCGGTCGAGGCTGGAAGAGGTCATGAAGGTCTCGACGGACATGGAGCCGAAGGTATTCCTGGAAACCGTTTTGAAGGATTACAACTATTATCATAGAAAGGCTGATTGACGGATGGCCCGGCGATCAGACGACCCTGGAGGTAAAGGATCCATGAGCAAAGGAATGATATCTGCGGGAATCTGCGCCCTGATGGCGTGGACCGTAATTTCGTGCGACAGGAGGGTTGCGGTGGAAATCCCTAAGGACGCCGGGATCCTCGGCGAAACGACCGTTGCCACGGTGGAGGGCTTCCGCGTGGGGAGCGGCAACTACTACCGGCGCGTTGACGGCAGCGGCGTGAAGAGAAAGAGCATCCAGATCTTCGTCTGGCGGCCGGACCGGAAGAAAGACGCCACGGCAAAAGAGACCGTGGTTTTTGAGGGCGATGTCTTCGAGATCGGCGATAAAAAGTACCGGCTCCTCCATGTCGACGAGGGTAAGGGCGGCGACACGGGCAAGGCCTATTATGTGCCGGTGAAGCCATGAAGAAGCCGGCGCTGATAATCCTGCTTTTACTCCATGGCGTCGCCTCCTTTGCAGCCATCCTGGCATGGGATATCCCGAAGGGGGAGAGGCTTGAAATAACGCGCACCGCGGCCGTGAAGTTCCTGGTAAATGAAAAGATGATCAAGATCTACCAGGAGCGGAACATCATCGACCTCACCTGCTCGGATAAAACCGGGGAGACCAGCAGGGTGAAGGGCGGCTTTTCCGTGTATGAGCGGGATTCCGTAACCGACGTGTTCCACCTGCGGGAGCAGCATCCCTCGGAGTTCGACATTGATCGTCAGGGGCGCTTCACGGTCCCGAAGCGGTATCTCATGCCGAACCTGCGGCACCTGCCGGCCTTTCCCCGGAAGGACGTGGCCGTCGGCGAGACCTGGACCGAGAAGGCGGACCTTGTCCTCACCCTGTTTTCCATTCCCTTTAAGCTCACGTTCCCGGTGGAGTACAGTCTTGCTGATATAGGCACAAGGGACGGCGCGCAAACGGCGGTGATCAAGTACCGCTTCGTCGTGGACATGGACCTGGGCGGGGGAAGATATCCCTCAGATTTTCCGCAGAAGATCATGGGCAGGGACGAGGGGATCATCAACTGGAACGTCGGGGAAAACCGTCCCGTGAGCATTAAGGAAAAGTACCGCATGGCCTTCGTCTTCAAGGACGGGAACAGGCAGATGAATGTTAACGAGTTCCAGATGATCATCGACACCACGATGAAGATGTACAAGCCCGTCACCAAAGAGGAAAAGGAAGAGGCCCGGAAGGAGCTCAAGAAAGCCGCTCCCGACGGCGTGGACGTCGACACGGACCGGCGGGGCCTGGTGATCAGGCTCGGGGACGTGCTCTTCGATTTCGATTCCGCCCGGCTTCGGGAGGACAGCAGGGAGAAGCTCGGACGGGTCACGGAGCTCATCAGGAAGAAATATCCTGACCGGGAGATCATCGTCGAGGGCCACACGGACTCTACAGGTGAGAAGGAATACAACCTGCGCCTGTCGCGGGACCGGGCCAGGTCCGTGGCCGAGTACCTGAGACAGCGGGGCGGAGCGGACAAGCTCTCCTACCGGGGCTTCGGCGCCGACAGGCCCATAGCCGGGAACGGCACCAGGGAGGAACGCCGGAAGAACCGCCGCGTTGAGATCATCATCAAGCTTCAGTAGGACAAAATTGGACGCGGGTCCTGCGGACCCGCTTACGCCTGTCAGTGTATTTCCCACAATAAAATCATTATTCCGACTACAAGATAATCATCCATCCCGCTACCGCCGACTGTTCGACAATGTGCTATGTTGACAGTGGAGGTGGTTAGAAACTGCTCAATTCAATAGGATCAATCATGGGTACTATCTGATGATTCATCGATTTGTTCCTTTCTTTGCCTGCTTTTCCGATCATCCGATAAACGCCACTTCAATGTTTGCAGTTACAGAGGCAAAGTGATGAAACGATCTGTTTTGGTTCTTATGCTTCTTGTGGGTTGCGCCAATGCCAGGAGCGGCCTGTGGCCCGACGGTTCGATACCTTTTGTCGCCATTGGCCTTTCAGGCAGCGAGCTTTCGGCGGTTTCCGAGTGCATGATCAAGTGGGAGCTGGCCACGGAAGGCGCGATACGATTCAGACCCGTCGTGGATATCGAAGATGAATACCTGGTCATTACCCACATGGACATTCCCAATACCACCGAGGGATATGTCCAGATGGGGACCCAGCGCATTCTCTATGTCACATCCGACAGCGATAATCGCGCCATATTGCACGGATTAGGCCATGTGATAGGCCTTTATCATGAGCACCAGCGGGTGGACAGGGACTCCTACATTACCGTTGAGATATATCCGGGCAATCCGCCGATGGTGGATATGCAATTGAGTATATACGCGCCCGAAGATTCCGCCTATGATCAGCGGCAGTATCCTTATGATTATCGGTCCATCATGCACTATCGCGAAAAGGACGTGGAAGGGTTCGGCAAAATCGACGGGCACGGCAATGAGCTGGGGAACGACGATATATCGATTCTTGACGCCCTCAAGGTGATCAATATGTACAGCGTAAACAATAATAATGAAATCGGCCAGGACATGGAGAAATAAACCCGGCAACGAACCGCCTGTTCAGGAGCGGCGCGCAGCCGGTTTTTCTGATTTCAGAGGAGGAATACATCAATGTTGATTCAAGTAATACTTAGAAGGTTCATCTTTTTGTTGATAAACATGATACCGGAGAAGCTTTTTCTTTTACCTGCTACGCAATGCCTCCAGATTTTCCCTCGCTGTCTTCGGAAGGAACGATAACAGTCCCTCCAGCTTCGCGCATGAATAGGAGCCGCATTCCGCGCAGGTGCCCAGTTTTTTGTCCATTCCGCAGAGCCGCACCTCGCATTTGTTGCAGTGGCCGAAAAGCCTGCCCGAGCCGGAAAGGCAGCCGTCGCAGTTTATGTCGGAAGGCTTGATCTCCGCGTGAAACATCTTTGACCACATCGCCGCCACCCTGGCCCTGGCCGCGTCGTCGTTTTGTTGCGTCGCCAGGTAGGCCGGGCACCCGGAGCATTCCATTCCACACAGGCCGTACATTTTTTCCATGATTCACCTCTTGTAGTATTGATTTGCTGATATGATAGTGTCAGTCAGGTTTCACTGAACTGTGAAAAAGTCGCCGAACTCGTCCCTGCCGAGGATTTCCCGTATCCGCACAGCCATGTCCGGACTTTCATAAAACGGCGAGTCCCTGAAGAGCAGATACAGGGAATTCAGATCCCCGTCGACGGAGGCGGCCCTTGACACGGCGATGGAGGATATCTTGTCCAGCCGTTCCCGCGTGAGCCTCGGATTATCCCGGTCAATCCATCCCGAGGAAATGAGTTTTTTCACGTGCCCCTCGCACCGGCACGGATTTTCCGGGTTCACCAGGCCGCATTTCTGCATGACGAAATTTTCGATTTTCTTCCTGGCCCTGGAAAGCAGGGCCCTGTAATTCGCTTCGGTTACGTCCAGTATTTCGGAACCGACCGATGACGGTATCCCGAACATACCTCCCAGGATGAAGGCGAGCCGCTGCCTCCGTTCGAGGCAGAGGAGCATCCCCGTGAGGCACATGTTCCTGGTTTCCTCCACCAGTACCGTATGGTCGGGCCTGCTTGCCGGCCTCCGGTCTTCGATGGCGTCCTGGTCCATGGGGAATTCTTCGTCGAGATACACCCGGGTCATGGCGGTCTCGATTTTCCTTTTTTTCATTCCCAGGACGTGGTTGGCGACGATCCTGTACAGCCATGTCCTGAAGGGGGCCCTGGCGGACTCGTAGGCCGAGAGGTGGGAGATGATCTTCAGGAGGATCTCCTGCGTCACGTCTTCGGCGTCATCGGGATCGAAAACCATTTTCAGGGCTATGTTGTAAATCCATGCCTGATGGCGATATATGAGCTTTTCCAGGGCGCAGCTGTCGCCTTCCAGAACGCTTCGTATCAGCCGGTCGTCGCTGTCGCTGTCATCGATTATTTCTGTAAAGGGATTGTACATGATCATCATCCTGTGCCATTGATCCTTATACTGCTGAAAAAACTAATTGTGACAATTGAAAAATAAAAAAAGAAGCAATTGCAGGATATTTATATCACTTTTGTTTAATCGGTTCGCCATTGAGCTTCGATAGTTTGGCAAATCCTTGAAAAAAATATTGATTTTTCTCCGGTCAGTGATATTCTGGTGGAAACGGTCATCCACCTGCTCTTTTCTCTTTTATGATCCTGTCTTCATGTCATTATGGGATTGACAGAGCCATGGGAAGAATTGACGGCGGGCGGGGTGGAACATATCATCAAGGAGGCTTTTATGAACAAGAAGACGGTTGTCGCAACAGGCTTTTTCGCAGTAATTATTCTTGCCGCCGGTATGCTCTTTGCCGCCGCAAGCTTCACCGGTACCTGGTCCACGGCATGGGGCCCCCTTACCATGACCCAGACCGAGGACAAGGTGGTCGGAAGCTATGGCGGATCGGCCCCTGGCAGGCTCAATGGCATCGTGAAGGACAATAAGCTTTTCTATAACTGGATCGGCAACAACGGCGAGAAGGGGAGAGGCGTTTTTTATCTTTCCGCTGACGGCAACAGTTTCACCGGGACCTGGGGGAGCGGCGCGAGCGCCACGAGCGGCGGAGCGTGGAACGGAAAACGAATTAAGTAGCTTTAATAAATGCAGATATTTTATGCCGCGGCCCGGATCTACCGGGCCGTGCTGTTTTGCATGATAGAGGATGGATCGCAGGCCAAATAATCATTGACTGTTAGAACAAGAAGGGCCAGATTATTCTTCAGTAAGTCGATGCGGTTGTATGGTATCCTATAGAAATATGAGTGCCATATTATACAAGAATTATATGGAAATAACCCGGTCAATAATCACCTATCTTACCCTTTTTGCCGGAAGCCTCTCCCTGCTTATCGCCTTTGAACAGCTTATAGTCAAAAACCGGCAGCTTGAGCATTACAATCTTTTCGCCCTTCTTTTTTGCATCGGCATGCTCATTTTTCAGACCGGGTCCATTGTCATCGGGTTCTCCGCACATCATCCGTGGGCCCTCTACGGGAACTTCACGATGCTCTTCCTGGTGTGTCCCCTGATATATTTCGGGTACCATCTTGTGGTGCTTCCCTTTGCGCGGCTTCCTCAAAGAAAGGCCCTCTATTTCGTCCCGGTGCTCTGCGCGGTCGCCGGCGATATCTATTATCTCATGCTGCCGGTTTCAGACCAGAAAGATATGATGGTGCGCCTCTTTGAGGGTAATCTCATTGAACATGTGCTGATCTTCAAGGCGATGTACATGTGCGCGTGGATGCAGCTGATGATCTACCTCGGCATATTGTTTTTCAAGCTCTATTATTTCAAGGCGGGGAGGAAGCGGTCGCGGATCGTTTTTATCACGATGGCCTATATCGTCCTTACGCTGGCCTCTTTTTCCCTGGTCGTCATCGGGTATCTCTTCTGCTATGCACCCGTCGTACAGGCGGGCATCATGGCGATCTGCGTCATATTCATCTTCCTCCATGTAATTAATCAGCGGGCGCCCCGCTTTCTTCAGGTCCTGATGATCGAAATAGAAAAGGGCGGCTATGAGCGGTCTCTGCTTCAAAATATCGACGTTGATTCCATTTTGAGCAAGCTCCGGCTCCTGATGGAACAGGAAAAAATATACTTTGACGACGAGCTTCTTTTGAAGAACCTGGCGGAAGAGCTGAAGATCACCCCCCACCAGCTGTCCCAGCTTCTCAATGAAAGGCTCAACACGAATTTCAACAATTTTGTGAATCAATACCGGATCGAGGAAGCAAAAAAGCTGCTTACCGAGGAGCCGGACAAGCCCGTCCTTGCCATATCCTATGAAGTGGGCTTCAACTCGAAGACGGCGTTTTATAACGCCTTTTCCCGGTTCGTCGGCAAATCCCCCCAGGCCTATCGGAAAGAAAAGGGCTTGTAATCCTCCCCGTGCCGCCCTGGCGGGTGCCGGGGAAATCCGGTTGCCCCCCCTCCTGTCCGGATGTCCCGATTTATAATTATGGCTTTCCCCGATTATAAATTGGGGCGACCGAGCCCCACTTACGGAATTATTATTAAATCATGACAGGCCACAAGGTCATTCCTTGCAATTCATTATAGCAGTTTGCTGAAAAACAGCAAACTGCTAAACGATACATGGATGTATCGCCATTTTTCGAGGCATTAGCCGAGAATAATGTGAGGTTTTACGAATTCACTTCGTAAAACCGACCCTGAAAAACTCCAAGGATGGAGTTTTTCAAGAAACTGATAGAGAGAGGTTATAGTATGTATGATCAGTATTTTACCGAGTCCCATGCCATATTAAGGGACAGCGTCAAGCAATTCGTGAACAGGGAAATCCGCCCCCACGTGGCGGAATGGGAGGAAAAAGGGGAGCTCCCCCTGGAGCTGTTCCGCAAGGCGGGCAGCGCCGGCTTCTTCGGCATCGGCTATCCCGAGGAATACGGCGGCACCCAGTGCGATGTGTTCCATGAGATCGTATTCGCGGAGGAGATCATGCGCTCAGGCTCCGGCGGGGTCTTCGCGAGCCTCGGGAGCTGCGGCATCGGCATGCCCCCGATCCGCCGCCTCGGATCGGAAGAGCAGAAGAAGAAGTTCCTGCCGCCGATCATCAGGGGGGAAAAGATCGCGGTCCTCGGGGTCACGGAGCCGGGCGCCGGCTCGGACGTGGCGAACATCCAGAC
Source organism: Spirochaetota bacterium (assembly GCA_017999915.1). Lineage (NCBI taxonomy): Bacteria > Pseudomonadati > Spirochaetota > Spirochaetota bacterium. The sequence continues at coordinate 3,552 of JAGNKX010000024.1, read as the reverse complement.
AAAGGCGGTCCGGTCAGGGGACCACTACATCGTCAACGGCTCGAAGACGTTCATCACGAGCGGCACCCGCGCCGATATCGTGACGACGGCTGTGCGCACCGGCGGGAAGGGGGCCGGCGGCATAAGCCTGCTGGTGATCGAAAAGGGGACTCCCGGTTTTACGGTATCGAAAAAGATACAGAAGATGGGGTGGCACGCCTCGGATACGGCCGAGCTCTCCTTCATGGATTGCAAGGTGCCGGCGGAGAACCTGCTGGGCGTCGAGAACCAGGGGTTTGCCGGCATCATGGTGAATTTCGAGAAGGAGCGGCTCTACCTGGCTGTCCAGGCCCAGATTTCGGCGGAGCTGGCCCTGAAGGAGGCCATCGCCTACGCCAAGGAGAGGACCGCTTTCGGCCGCACGATCAGCGGGTTCCAGGTGACCAGGCACAAGCTCGCGGAGATGGCCACGCTGGTGGAGGCGTCACGGAGCTTCAATTATTACGCCGCTTCGATGATCTTCCACGGGAAGAGCGCCTACAAGGAAGTCTGCATGGCCAAGAATTTCGCGACCGACGTCTGCGACAGGGTGGTGCACGACGCCGTCCAGATCCATGGCGGGTACGGGTACTGCAAGGAGTTCCTTGTCGAGCGGATATACCGGGATTCGCGGCTCCTTTCCATAGGCGGAGGGACCAGGGAAATCATGAATGAGATCATATCGAGGCAGATGGACCTTGCCTGAGGTCTGCCGTGCCGCAGCATGACTCCCGGGCTGATCTTTCCGCAAGGGGCTTGTCCTGCGCGGGGGTATTGAAAGGCGTCTCCCGTCGGATGGATGCGTAAGATGCTCTTCCGGTCTACCATCCTCCGGAGGCGCCGCCCCCGCCGGAGCTTCCCCCTCCTCCGGAGAACCCCCCGGAACCGCCTGAAGAGCTCCCTCCCCCGGAAGAAGATGCCGAGAAGGTGAACCCGCCGATGGTGGCGCGGCCCTTCTTTTCCAGATCTCTCCGGGCTTTTTTGTACCATGGCCTGCGGCTGACGATGATCTTCGCCGCCGGAAACGCCGCCAGGTACACGCAGAGGAGGATGAAGGCGCCCCGGGGGCCCACCACGACTATGGGGAAGGTGGCCCAGAAGGGGATCAGGAAGAGGTAGAGAAACCATCCCGGCGCCCGGGGAACGACGACACCGATGATCGTGAAGAGCCCGATGATGCCGAAGATGAAGCAGCCGAAGAGGATGCGCTGGTAGATGGGGAGATCCGGGCCCTTGAGGAAATCGTCCGATCCCGCGCCCGGGCCGCCGGTTTCCCCAGGGAGCGGGGCGTTTTTGTCTTCCAGTTGGGCGATGACCGCCAGCGCCCCCGCGGTCACGCCGCCGTCAAAATCCCCCGCCTTGAAGCGCGGGGCCATGATCGTGTCGATGATGCGGCCGGCCTTAACGTCGGTAAGGACGCCCTCAAGGCCGTAGCCCACCTCGATGCGCATGCGCCGGTCCTTCACCGCGACGATGATCAGCACGCCGTTGTCCTTTTTCTTCCGTCCCAGGCGCCACTTCCCGAAGACGCGGGTGGCGAATTCCTCGATGGACTCGCCCTCCAGCGATGTGATCGTAAGCACCGCCACCTGGTTCGTGGTGCGCTCCTCGTGGGATTTGAGCAGGGAGCCGATATGGTCCTCCGTGGCGTCGCCCAGGACGCCGGCGTCGTCAGTGACCCGTCCCCGGAGCTCGGGAACCGGTATGGCCGCCATGGCCGGCGCGAGGGCCAACAGCGCCGCAAGGGCTGTCAGCAGGGCTTGATGGAAGCGTCTTCGTTTCATGGCTTTGCCCTGATCGTATATACCTCCGGTCATTTTTGTCAAGATGTTTGAACGATCCGGCAAGTATCGCCGGGCCGGTTTTTTGCTTGATGTACCGGGCGGGAAAAATCCACAATGCCGCCATGAACATGCTGCTCTACAACATCGCCTTCGCCGGGGCCCTCATGTGCCTGATCCTCGGCTTCTATGTGATTGCACAGAACCGCCGGAGCGTGCAGCGTCGGATCTTTCTTCTCATCTGCGTAAGCCTGTCGATCTTGAACCTGGTAGCCCTTCCGGCCTATTCGGCCGATACGAAGGAGGGGGTTTTTTTCTGGACCCAGTTCGCCTCCATCTGCGTGAACATCTTCTACGCCCTGAACCTCCATTTTTATCTCAATCTCCTGAAAAAGAAAACCCCGGTCCGGGCCCTCATGCTGATTTATGCCCCCGCCCTGGTCATCATCGCCATGTATGCCCTTCATCCGCTCCTGTTTCTCGATTATAAGCCCTATGAAGGCGGATGGAAGCTCGTGCCCAATTACGGCAGTCCCTGGTTTTACGCGTCGGCCGGCTACGTGGTCCTGTACGCGTTTCTCTCGATCGCGGCTATCATAGCGTTCAGAAAGAACGCCACATCCAACAAGGAGAAGCTCCAGGCCAACCTGATCATGGCCAACCTGGCCCTGAGCACTTGCATCGGCGTCCTGGGCCTCTGGGTGCTTCCGTATTTTAATTATAAAATCCCGAATGTGGGACCCACCTATCATATCGTTTATGTGTTGGGCCTTTTTTACTCTGTGTTTTATCTTAAATTTCTCGATCTCAAGCCTTCCATCGTCGCGGACGAGATCATATCCAACATCAGCGACATGGTTTTGCTTCTCGGCCCGGACCTCAGGGTCCTTTCGGCAAACGCCGTTCTGCTCGAAACCCTTTCCCTTGGTGCGGATGAAATAAGCCGGAAGAAGTACCCGGAGCTCGTCTATGACGGCGACGGGATCCTGGCTGATATGGACCGCGTCAGGAACAGGGAAGCCGGCAGCGTCAGGCGTGCCCTGCGGTACCGTATCAACCGGAACAAAAAAGCTGAACCGATAATGACCGATACTTATATTTCAAAGGTCGCTGACCGCTTTGATGACATCATAGGGTTCCTCGTGATTTCAAAGATCAACAGGGGAAGGCGGCAGTTCCAGCTGGCCTACAAGCTGACCGACAGGGAGCTGGAGATCGCCGACCTTACCCTGGCGGGCCTGTCCAGCAGGGAGATCGGCGCGCGGCTCGGCATATCCGACAGGACCGTCCAGTCCCACCAGGAGCATGTGTACCAGAAGCTGGGGGCGGAGGGGAAGGTTGACCTGATCCGGATCGCCCACGGGTTCAATATTGCCTCAATTGAATAATCCATCGAAAAAAAAGCCCTGTCCGTAAATTTACGGATGACAGTCATTTCTTTACAGTGTAATATGAAAATCTGATGGCTGATGCATCGAGGTCGCTTTACGGACCCATAACCGTCAGGGACCCGACGTGTCCCCGCGCCGGGAAAACATCTGCATTTTGCAGTGTAATTATATCACGAGGAGGATTTCATGAACATGAGGAGCAAGACGTTGTTTTTAGCTGTTGCCGTGCTGGTTCTATCGGCCGTTGCCGCCATGGCAATTCCGCCGGACCAGGCCTATGTGACAAATTTCGGATGGGGCAAGATTCTTATATCTGACAAGGATTTCCCTGGCATCAGTAAGTGTGATATGAGCCTTTTCAA
>JAGNKX010000023.1 GCA_017999915.1 Spirochaetota bacterium | reverse complement strand
TGCAGGTGACGAGGGAATCGAACCCCCAACCTGCGGTTTTGGAGACCGCTGCTCTGCCTAGTTGAGCTAGTCACCTGTGTGATGGTTTGAATGAAAGATATAGGGGGCCTATTCGTCAAGTATTTTTGCATAAAAAGAGCCCGATTGGCAATAATCATAATATTTCTTCAAAAATGCATCCATGAATCCCCACGATAGTTAATTTACGCTTGATTTATTATAAATAACAGCGGATCATATGATCCATGAGATATGCAGCCACTGTAATGATTCTTGCACTTCTTTTCAGCGCGGCCTGTTCGACAAAAAATAAAAGGGCCGATATAAGAAAGCCGGATGAGATCATCACCGATACAACGATCGTGAACGGCACCGTTATCGCCATCGACTACCGCAGCCGCTTTGTCACGATCAGGGACCGAGCCGGTTCCTACGCGACTTTCAAGGCGGATAAGGAAGTGAAAAACCTGGAGCGGATACGTAAGGGCGATCAGGCCGTTGCAACCTATGTCGAGTCTTTCGGTATCAAGGTCGTCGCCCCGGGCCAGGCAAACGGTGATATCGGGAAAAAGGGCGAGGTCACGGTCTCTATAGGCCTGAAGGAAAACAGGCCCTACAGTATCACATCGGGTATAATTGAACTCAGAGCCGTAGTAGATAGTATTAATCACCGCACAAGATATATCTCCACAAGGGGCCGTAAAGGCAATATCCTTTCATTCAAGGTCGGTAAGAATATTAAAAGGTTTAGAAACGTAAAAAAGGGCGACCATATCATAATCTATTATACCGAGCCTGTCGGTGTGCTCATTGAATTGATTAAACAATCGTAATATCTTATAAATTGCATCATCTTTCCTGTCCTGCCTCTTTCATTTCAAAAATAGATAAATATATTGGTAATGTCATATTTCATTTATTATTGTTTATTGAAAGATGTTGACGATAATCTAAATTTGTGTATATTGTATACATGGGGGGATCTAAATTTTCAGGTGATTGAAAATGAGATCCATATTTATCCTGATGCTCTTTACATTATTCTTCCTGTCCTGCGAACAGAAGTCTCTCGAAGAAACCGGAAATTCAGTATATTCCTATATCGGACTGATCGAACAGTATGTAGATGTTGAGGCTCCGGTCATTTCTCTTTTTTCCACCACCGGACCCAACCCCACTGTCACGCCCCTGGTCCCCTTGAATAGTGATGCTGCCGATGATGTGGGCATCACCGGCTGGATGATCACTGAAGCTCCTGTCGTTCCAGATCCCGGGGACGCAGGGTGGCTCGATACCCGGCCGGTATCGTATACCTTATCCGCCGGCTATGGCGCTTACACGTTATACCTGTGGGCGAAAGACCTTACCGGGAACGTGAGTCAGCTGTCGGCGACATCGCAGTTTTCCATAACCTATATTGATACGACCCTTCCTACTGTGACCATCGACCAGGCCGGAACCCAGGGCGATCCGGCCACCGCGCTGCCCATTCTGTTTACCGTGGCGTTTAGCGAGGCCATAAATCCAGCGACCTTTACCGCTGCTGATGTCACTCAGAGCGGCACTGCGACCGGCGTAACCTGGACTCTTTCCACATCGGACAATATCACGTGGACTCTCTCGGCAACGGCCCTGTTATCTTCGGGAACAGTGGTTCCTACTATTGCCGCAAGCATGGTTCAGGACCAGGCGGGGAACCCCAGTAACGCCTCCTCGTCCACTGATAACAGCGTGACCTTTAACTATCCAGCACCGGCGCTGGCAACGGGGCAGACCATTTGCTATAACGAAAGCGGCGTTTCAATCGCCTGCGCCGGAACGGGTCAGGATGGCGAGCTGCAGACGGGGGTTCCCTGGACACCGGCCGCACGTTTTACGGATAATGGACTGACCATGACCGATAACCTGACGGGTCTCGTCTGGACGAAGAATGCGAACCTTTCCGGATCGGTAACCTGGGACAACGCTTTTACCCATATCGCCACTCTGAACGCTGGCCCTTATGGCGGCCGCTCTGACTGGCGACTGCCGAACATTGTGGAACTGATGAGCATCATGTATTACGGGAGCAGCAGCATGTCCGCATGGCTCTCTTCATTCGGTTTCACAGTTTCGTCTACTACCTTCTGGTCGTCTACGACCTATAATAATATATTGAATGAAGCATGGTGTTTTGATGTAGAGAGCGGATCAAAGAATTACACGGCGAAAATGAATGCCTATAACGCCTGGGCGGTAGCCGGTACTTCGACGAATCTGCCTAAAACGGGCCAGACGATATGCTATAATTCGAGCGGTGTAATCATAACCTGCCCCGGCACCGGTCAGGACGGCGAACTACAGATGGGAGTGTCATGGCCATCGCCGCGGTTCACCGATAATCTCGACGGCACCATCACGGACAATTTAACGGGGCTGATGTGGGCCGAGGACGCCAATGACATGGCGGCCACGTATCCATCCTTTGATACGGACTTGCCTTTAGGGAACGGTGTGGTGACCTGGCAGCATGCCCTTGATTATGTGACAATGTTAAACGGTGTGAATTATCTCGGTTATAGCGACTGGAGGCTCCCGAATTTCAATGAACTCATGAGCCTGCAGAACCAGGGCGACGGCCTTAACTGGCTCACCACGTCCGGCTTCATTAACGCCGATGCGCTGACACAGGTATTCTGGTCGTCGACGACCTATGAGGCATCCCAAGATTATGCGAAAATTGTCAACGATGTGTACGGCGTATGCGGGAGCCAGCCGAAGACCAGTATCAATTATTTTACGTGGCCCGTCCGCGCCGGGAATTGATTTTACAAATTGTTGAGAAAACAAAAAGGCGGGGCCATTGCTCTCGCCTTTTTTTGTGATATCATCATTAAAAATATTACAGTAAAGTGTATTGAATAGTTTGCGCCCTCAAAACGTCCGCCCACAGGGCGGACACATATCGGGCGTCTGTTTGAAATCGAATCCCGCGTAGCGGGTTCGATGAGTTACGCCCGTAGGCCGTCGCGCCGCTTGAGCGACCCGGTGAGGAGGAGCACGAGGAGGAGAGGCCGGGGAGGCCTCGTCTCCTCGCAAATATTAATAATACTCGTTGATCCCCGAATCCTCGAACAGATACTTCTGGTTGTCCTCGCCCTGCTCGTCGAGCTCGCAGGGATAGCTCCCGTTGAAGCAGGCGCAGCAGAAGCGCATGTCCGGCTCGTCCAGGGCGCCGAGGAGGGTGTCCACGGTGAGGTACTGGATCGAGTCGACGCGGAGGTACTTCCGTATCTCCTCGATGGTGTGGGTCGCGGCGATGAGCTCCTTGTGGGTGGGGATGTCTATGCCGTAAAAGCAGGGGAATTGCGTGGGCGGCGCCGATATGCGCACGTGGATCTCCGTCGCGCCGGCGTTGCGGAACATCTTGATGATCTTCCGCATGGTGGTGCCCCGCATGATCGAGTCGTCCACCACCACGATCCTTTTGCCCGCCACCGCTTCCTTCACGACATTGTACTTGATCTTGGCGCCGAAGTCGCGGATCTTCTGGGACGGCTCGATGAAGGTGCGGCCTATGTAGTGGCTCCGTATGAGGCCCAGCTCGTAGGGAATGCCGGCCTCGCGGGAGTAGCCGATGGACGCGCACACGGAGGAGTCCGGTATCGGCACCACCACGTCGGCCTGGACCGGCGACTGGCGCGCCAGCATGCGGCCCAGGCGAATCCTCATGTCATAGACCGACCTGCCGAAGATAGTGCTGTCAGGCCTGGAAAAATAGATGTATTCAAAAACGCAGAGGGACTGCTCGCGCTTCTCAAAGGGGCGGAACGACCTGACGCCGTTGGATGAAATCTCGACCACCTCGCCCGGCTCCACCTCGCGCTCGTATTTGCCGTCGATGATGTCGAAGGCGCAGGTCTCGGAGGCGATCACGCGGGCGTCGCCGAGCTTTCCCATCACCAGGGGCCGAAACCCATAGGGGTCACGCACCGCGTACAACTTGTCCCGGTTCATCACCAGGAGGGAGTAGGCGCCGCGCACCTGCTTCAGCGCGTAGATCAGCGCCTCCAGGAAATCGTCGATCCCGGACTTCGCCATGAGGTGCACGATCACCTCCGAGTCGATGGTGGTCTGGAAGATATGGCCCTTTTTCTCCAGCTCGTAGCGGAGCGACCCTGCGTTGGTCAGGTTCCCGTTGTGTGCCAGGACGATGGGCCCCAGGATCGACTCGGAGCGGAAGGGCTGGGCGTTGCGGAGAAACGAGGAGCCGGTCGTGGAATAGCGGTTATGGCCTATGGCCATGTCGCCCTGGAGGTGGTTGATGTGCTCTTCGGTGAAGATATCGACGACCTTGCCCATGCCGGCGTAGCGGTAGATGTGGGCCCCGTCCGATGACGCTATGCCCGACGATTCCTGGCCCCGGTGCTGGAGCGCGTACAGGCCCAGGTAGGCGAGGTTGGCCGCCTTCTGGTGGCCGTAAATTCCGAATATTCCGCATTCATCCCTGGGTTTGCCGTCATCGGGCCGGTTGCAGCGTGGTGGTGTTGTCATAGGGTGTTCCGGGTTTCCGTTAAACAGATATAGTGAATTACCGTTTATGTAAAGTATTTTTAATGGTTCATTTCAAATCTTTGGGGTGCATGGCATGGTTCGCATTGGGCTTTACGCCGGTGCCACAATAGGGCAATAATATCTTGACAGACAATGTTTTTTTCCCATTAAGTATTTAAATGTTACATGTCCGTAATAATTCCATCTTCCGCGCCGGCTTCACGATTACTTGTTTAGTATTGCTAATTATTTCCTGCGGTCCCTCGGCCGAGTTTACGCCCATCCGGGGCTTCAGCGACAGGACCAACCGGGAGCTGGAGCTCTTCCTGAAAAGAAGCGCGGCAGAAAAGGGAAGAAAGATCGCGGTCTTTGACGGAGACGGCACCGTCATCGGCCAGGCTCCCCACTACCTGGCAGACGAGTGCCTGTTCCAGGCAGCCCTTGAAAATCCTGGCAAGAAACCTGATGTCATCAATCGTATGCGGCCCCTCTCCAATGTATCCATCGAATATGTGCAGCTGCGGGTGCGCTTCTTCGAGGGAGACACGGTGTGTTCCCTGGAGGATATCGGCGACCGCTGCTTCCGCGACTATTATAAAGACAAGATCTTTCCCCAGATGCGGGATCTGATCTCGCTCCTGAAAAAGAACGGCTTCGAGGTGTGGATCATTTCGGCGAGCCCCGAGGTTATGTACCGGCCCTTCCTGTCCCGGGCCCTGGGCATTCCCGTGACCAACGTCATCGGCGTGAAGTCCGTGGTCCACGGCGGCAGGATCACCGGGACCATGGTGCTCCCGGTTCCCCAGGACCGGGGAAAGAAGGAGGCGGTGGAAACCTTCGTGCAGGAGGCGCCCCTCTTCGCGGCGGGGAACAGCCGCGGCGACCGTGAGATGATCGAGTGCAGCAGGGGAATGCGGATGATCATCAACCCCGACGAGCACGTGGAGGCCGGCGAGGCCGAGAGCGTCGCCTCCTACGCGCGCCGCAGCGGCTGGCTCGTTGAGCGGATCCCGGACGTTCCTCCGGAAGGGTTTCCCGCCGTGTCTTCAAAGAAGTTCGGCATCAGGATAAATAAAACGAATAGGTGAGAGGCCCATGTTCAGAGCCGCCGCGCGATTCTTCAGACCGGCGCCCCATATCGAACGGCGTCCCCCCGATGAGGTGAAGAGGCTCTATCCGCGTTTCCGCTGGAGCATCCTTGAAGCCACCTTCATCGGGTACGCTGTCTTTTACGTGGTGCGTAACAACCTCGCGGTGGTCTCCAAGGAGATGGGGGCCGCCCTCGGCTACGACCACGCCATGATCGGCGATATCCTCGCGGTGAGCGCCCTTTCCTACGGCCTGGGCAAGTTCGTCATGGGCGCGGTATCGGACCGATGCAACCCCCGGCGCTTCATGGCCTCCGGGCTCATCCTCACGGCGCTCATCAATTTCATCTTTGGCGGGGTGCAGAGCTATCCCCTTCATGTCGCCCTCTGGGGCCTGAACGGCTTCGTGCAGGGAATGGGGTGGCCCCCCTGCGGACGGTCCCTGGGACACTGGTTCAGCGTGAGGGAGCGGGGAGCCATTTTCTCCCTATGGAATATCGCCCACAACGTCGGGGGCGGCCTCGCCGGTGTCACGGCGGCCTGGGCGGCCGGCCGGTGGGGATGGGGCGGCGCCTTCACCGTGCCCGGCGTCATTGCCTGTATCGGCGCGGTCTACATCTTTCTGCGCCTCCGCGATACGCCCCAGTCCGTCGGCCTCCCGCCCATCGAGGAATACCGTAACGATTATCCCGCCGAGATGAAGGAAGACCATGAGCGGGAGCTTACGACCAGGGAGCTATTGGTCGATCACGTCATCAGGAATAAAAAGCTCTGGCTCTTCGCCTTCGCCAACTTCTTCGTGTACATCGTCCGCTACAGCATGCTCGATTGGGGGCCCACCTACCTGAAGGAGGTGAAGCGCGCCACCCTGGCCGGGGGCGGCCTCGGCGTCTTCGTGCTGGAGTTCGCCGGCATACCCAGCACCATCCTCATGGGATGGCTCTCCGACCGGGCCGGTGGCCGCCGCGGTATGGTGAGCCTCCTCTGCATGGTCCCCATCCTCTTCGCCTTCATGGGGCTACACCTGAACCCGGCCGGGAGGCTCTGGCTCGACATGGTCTTCCTGGGGGTCATCGGCTTTTTCGTGTATCCGCCGGTGATGCTCCTCGGCGTGGCGGCCCTGGACATGTCGTCGAAGAAGGCCGTGGGCATCGCGGCGGGCTTCGTGGGCCTCTTCGGGTACGCGGGCCGCACGGTCCAGGCCAAGGGGCTGGGCCTCCTGGCGGGTAATCCCGCCTATGGATGGGACGCGGTGATTTATGCCATGTACGTGGCTACGGTGATCGCCATCCTGCTTCTATCCTTCACCTGGAAGATACGGCCGAAGGGGTGAGGGTTCGCGGCGCGTCTTGTCTTTTTTAATAACTGTAATATAATAATTGACACTGATATTGTATACAATCAAATTGATCAATTGAAGAGAAATTGTGTGAAAAAGGACTTTATTTTACTTCATCGCTCAGTCCGCAACGGTGATTCCCTCGTAAACATTTATTCACAAAAATATATCAAGCCCAGGAGTATCGATGATGAATACCTTTAGAAAGGCTATGACCCTTCTGTCTAAAACGCCCCTCGCGGTAATGGTGGCAATGACGATGATTGTGTCGGCCCTGTCATTCACTGCCTGCGATATAAAAAAGGCCAAGGACGCGGATAAGAATGATGAGCTGGCCCTGGCCGTTATCCTCCTGGCGGCGGCGGGAGGAGTTATCCCCAATCCTCCAGCTGACGATACTACTTACTTTCAGGTCATGATCGACAATCGTGTAAGTAGCATCCATACCGTTCATTTCACTGTAACGGCTAATAAAATGTTGCTAACCAGCGCAGACATCTATAATATTACTTGGCTCACCGGCGGCGGAGCTTCGTACGATGATTGGACCCAGCCTGTATTTCAAATTGTTGACAGCACTTCGGGTGTCTCGGGCGGGGCCAATTTCGACAATACCCGTGATTTCACATTAAGCCAGCTGCCCCTGGATACCTCAGGGAAATACCGCATATTGAAGATTCCTTTTCGTGATCTCACCGATGCTACTTATTCACTCGCCGGATCCAGCCACCTGACCATCACCCTGGACAAGAAGGCTGACATGGCTATAGGATCAAGAGTTGCAGACCCCCAGGGTATAGGACAACCTTTGCCTTCACCTTACCCTCTGGAGACCCGACTAGCCTTGTTGGAGGTCAGGACCGATGGGATTTTGTTGAATTAAACTGCGCCACGCCGGCTTCGAACGGCAAACCGGTCTGTTTTGTCAATACAACAAATGTTGAATTTTTCTCTCTTGGCGTAACCTTTAAGGGCCGTACATCGGCCACAACGGAAACCTACGAGACCTTGGGGCTCAATCTGAACAGCCTGAACCCTGTAGGGGATACCATCGCGGCTTTGAAATCACTTACCGGTGATTATGCTCATGGTTTGGTAAATAAGACCGATGGAACATTCCTCCGATTCCTGGCTCCGCAAAATTCATTCAGAAAAGTTACTACTGCAACGGCTCTGGATGGAGCCATTACGAGCGGTTATAACTACTACAAGGATCATGATCTGGATTTCTATGCGGATGGGAAGCATTATATAGCGAGGACAAATTCGGCGGGAACGTCCCTGGATTTTACGTCTCCAGCTGTATTTTCCATCGCAAAACCCACATCCCTTGATGTGGTTGCTACAGAGAATTCAATGAAAACTGATCAGGGCTCACCGATTGACGGCGCCCGAAAGTTTGTCGGCGCCTATCTTCAGCGGGGAGTCATCGATAATACCGCCGTCTGGCAGACCCCTCCCTGGTATCCGTCAGGCAAGGTCTTCAACCAGTATTCTCAAGTTCTTCATGCAAGGTTCTATGAAAACCGGGCTTATGGATTTTCATTTGACGATGTTCCCAGTGATCCGGTTAAAACTGTTCCGGCCATTAGCACATGCACCTCTATGACGCTGGTGGTCACCAGCAATTAGTATGCAGAATCAGTAATCAACCCCGGAGACTCCATGATCTCAATAATCTTTCTCCTCCTCACGGCAATCCTGGCCGCGGGGACCATCCTCATCAAAAAGAAAAGGGGCATCGCTGATATTCTCGAAACGATAACCCTCTGGGCGATCGTTGTCAACGTTGGCCTGGGGTGCCTCTTCGCATTCACGGGCCACGCCTTCATGGCGGACCAGGTGGCGGCCCGGATCGGTTGGCAGCCGGGGAGTCCCTTCCAGCTCGAGGTGGCGGCGGCCAACCTGGCCTTCGGGATCCTCGGCCTCTGCTCGCTGCGCTTCAGGGGTGATTTCTGGCTGGCCACGGCCATTGGCTTCGCCCTGTTTCTCCTCGGCGCCGCCTGCGTCCACATCAGGGGGATCGTGATGAAAGGGAACCTCGCGGAGTACAACGCCGGGGCGTTCCTTGTCATGGGGGACGTTGTCGTCCCCATTGCCATCCTCGTCCTGGTGATCGTTCACCGGAGACTCTCGCTGAAGTAACCGACATCAACTGGGAAAGCTGACCGCGATTGCCGTGCCCCCGTTGACGGTCGTCGCCACGGTGCCGTGTATCTGGCCCGCCAGGTTCCTGATGAGGACCGTGCCGAGGGTGGTCTCGTCCCCGGCATTCCCGGGGGCCTTCAAGCCGATGCCGTCATCCCTCACTTCGAGCAGCACCATGGCGCCGTCGCGGGCGAGTGTGACGGTAATCGTGCCCTTGTCGCGGCCATCGAAGGCGTGGCGCAGCGCGTTTGATACGAGCTCGTTGACGATAAGTCCCAGTGGCACCGCGACCTCCAGGCGCACGGTGATACCGTCATCTATGGAATACCTCATGGTGATGCCGCTATTTCCACTTCCCCTGAAGCATTGCGCGGCCTGGGAGGCAATGGTCCGTATGAACCCGCCGGCGGGAATGTTGGAATAAGCGCTCGCCTGGTAGATCGTCTCGTGCACCGCGGACATCGAATATATCCTGTTTTCGGTGACCATGAGGACCTTTTCCAGCTTCTCGTCGATATCGGGCTGGCGCCGCCGGAGGTCGACCAGGCTGATGACGACCTGGAGGTTGTTTTTTACACGGTGATGGATCTCTTTCAGAAGCTCGTTTCTCTCTTCGAGCATCGCATTCAAATCGCGTTCGTTGCGCGCTTGGCGCTCAATGTCGGCATGGAGGCGGATCGAATTGAGGGCTATCACGACGAACAGGGGCACCAGCATTTCGAAATGGTCTTCGAAGTATTCAAACATTTCCGTTATGCCCGAATGCTTCAGCACATTGGAAGACATGATGAACATCATTATGACGACCGTTATGGATAAAAAAATCCCTGTATCAACGGAAAATAAACCCTTGATTGTTTTTATTACGGCAATTGCGAACGTCGCCATGAATAAAACTAACGCCATGGCGTCTATAACTGTTATGATCTGTTCCACGGAATTTCCTGTTTCCGGTAATGGATAATTCCTGCAAGCATGAAGAAACCGCCTGCAAGATATGACAGATGCTCCAGCAGATTAAAAACATTATAGAGCAAAAACCCTTCAATAACGGAGAAGATATTACTTGCCGTGATGCAGCAATAGGCGGTAAGAAGTAGCGGCATGAAGGGTATGTATCTCTTCTTGTGAAGATAGAGAATGATTATGAGGCCGATGATGCAGAATGTCATCACTAATATTTCGTTCATCTCGTACATGAGTCGACACCTTCTTCCGGTTTCGCACCGCCGGAATTCATCGGATCAATGGGGACCTGGGACATGCACGATAAGCACCGTGTGCGTTGAGCCCGCGTTGTGCGTTGTGTGCTGACATGCATTCTCCAATCCCCGACCCGGCCCTCATTCGCCTAAGGGTGGGCGCTGAGTCCATTATTTCATTCTGCGGGACATGTCGCTGATCTTGAAGCGGTCCATCAACGTCCTGAGCTCCCGCGCCTGGGCCGCCATTTCCTCGCTGGTGGAGGCCGTCTCCTCCACCAGGGCCGCGTTCTGCTGCGTCATGGTGTCCATCTCGGAGACCGCCACGTTGATCTGCTCGATCCCGTTCTTCTGCTCCGCGCTCGCGGCTGATATCTCCGCGATAAGTGAATTCACCTTCGCGATAGACTCGACGATCCTGTCGAGCTGCTCGCCGCTCCGGTTGACGAGCTCGGTCCCCCTGGCCACCTTGTTGACGGAGTCGGTGATGAGGCCGCTGATGTCCTTAGCCGAGCTGGTGGTGCGCTGGGCCAGGTTCCGCACCTCGCCGGCGACCACGGCGAATCCGCGGCCCTGCTCGCCGGCCCGGGCCGCCTCGACCGCCGCGTTCAGGGCCAGCAGGTTGGTCTGGAAGGCGATATCGTCGATCACCTTGATGATCTCGGCGATCCTCTTGCCCGAATCGTTGATCTCGTTGATGGACTGCACCGCGTCGCGCACCACCCGGTTGCCGTCGCCGGCCCGCGTCGCGGCGTCGGCCGAGAGGTCCTTCGCCTGCAGGGAGTTGTCGGCGTTCTGCTGTATCGACGCCGTCGCCTCCTCGATGGTGGAGGCCATCTCCTCCAGGGCCGAAGCCTGCTCGGAGGTGCGCTGGGACAGGTTCTGGTTCCCCCCGGCTATCTGCTCGACGGCCTGGGCGAGGTTCGCCACCATGACGGCCACGTTGCCCACGAGGCCGTCCAGGTCGGCCATGGCCCTGTCCAGCTCGCGGGCCATGTCGCCGAACTCGTCTTTCTGGGCCAGGGCCATGCGCTCCCTGAAGTCCCCGGTGGCGAGCTTTCTTGAAAGGTCCACCGCTTTTTTTATCGGCAGCAGTATGCTCCGTGTCAGGGCGAACCCGCTTGTCATGAGAAGGGCCAGAATTATAATTGATGCCCCGATCGCTATGGCGACGCTCATCGTGTATTTGCCGTGGAAATCCCGGTATTCATGGTCGGTCCTTTTCAGCGAGGCATCGGTCAGGCGGTCCATGGCGCCGCGCAGTTCGTTGAATGCAACGGCGTAGGCGCCGTTGTACAGCGCGAGGGCGGGGGCGGTATCGCCGGCTTTTAAAAGCCCGGTGATCGTTTTTGTGTGATCCGAGAGTTTTGCGTATTGCTCTTCGACGATGCGGAACTCGTCGGTCTTCTCGGCCCCGGCGGCCAGGTAGAGCTTCGAAAAGGCGTCGAATCGCTCCTTGATCTGGCCCAGGTTCTCATCGATGGCCTTGAGGAGCTCCCCGTCCGCCTGCTTCCGGCCCCCGTAGAGCCCGTTTATGGCCTGGCTTATGGCGATGCTGGACTGGTAGGCGTCCCGGTCCGCCTCGATGAGCTTTTCTATGCCGATCAGGTATGTTTTGTAAATAAGGTCCACCTCTTTCTTCTGGGTGGTTATGTTGGTCATGATATAGACAAATCCCGCGATGGTCACTGCCGTGATGATTGTGAAAATGATGAAAAAGCGCTTTCCTATTGGTATATCATTCAGTTTCATGGGGCCCTCCTGCCTATATTAATCTGAATAATATCGCTGCGAGACCGGACCGTTAAACAGAACGAAAGAAAGCCGCAGAATGGCGGATGTTTAGCATTGCTTAGTATTAAAGAGCGTCTGGCGCTTCTTTGATGAAAATAATATACATTGCCGACAGATGAATGTCAAGCCCACGGACGCTTGATGGAGGCGGAGAGAAATTTTCCTGTGATGGCGGATTCAGGCGAGCTCTATCACCGGCGGCTCGTAATCGGCCGGCGGCGTAAACCCCATGAGGAGCAGGAGCGTGGCCGCCACGTTGGCCAGGCCCGGGTTGCTCACGACGTCGGATATGCGGTATTCTTTTTTGAAGCCCGGGTCGTAGATGATGAAGGGGACCGGGTTCAGGGTGTGGGACGTCTTGTTCTTCGGGAGGCCGGTCTTCTTGTCGCGCTCGATCTCGCCGGTCTTCTTGTTCACCTCGAACATCTCGTCCAGGTTGCCGTGGTCCGCGGTGATCACCGCGATGCCGCCTGAGCGGTCCACCGCCTTCAGGAGGCGCTTCAGGCAGAGGTCCACCGTCTCGGCCGCGATAATGGCCGCTTCCAGGTCGCCGGTGTGTCCCACCATGTCGCCGTTGGGGTAGTTGAGGCGTATGAATTGATATTTGTTGCTGTCAAGGGCGCCGATGACCGCGTCGGTTATCTCCGCGGCCTTCATCCAGGGACGCTGGTTGAACTCGAGCCGGTCGGAGGGTATCTCGACGTAGTCTTCCTTCTGCTCGTCGAACTTGCCGCTCCGGTTCCCGTTCCAGAAGTAGGTGACGTGGCCGAACTTCTGGGTTTCGGAAATCGCGTACTGCATGACCCCGGAATGGACCAGGTATTCGCTCATGGTCCGGTCGATGGCAGGCGGCATCACCAGGTATTTCTTCGGTATCTTCAGGTCGCCGTCATACTCCATCATGCTGGCGTAGACCACGGCGGGACGGCGGCCCCGGTCGAACTTGTCGAAGTTATCCTCGTCGAAGGCGCGGGATATCTCGATGGCGCGGTCGCCCCGGAAGTTGAAGTAGATGACCGAGTCGCCGTCGGCGATTGTTCCCACCGGGCCCTTACCGTCGACAATGGTGAAGGAGGGAAGGTACTGGTCGGTGACGCTGGGATTTTCCTTCCGGAACGTCTCGATGGCCTCCTTCGCGGATTTGAAGGGGCGCGCCGTTCCATGCACGTGGGCCTCCCATCCGCGCTTCACGATGTCCCAGTCGGCCTCGTACCGGTCCATGGTGGTGACCATCCTGCCGCCGCCGGAGGCAATGCGGTAGTCGAGGCCCGCGCCGCAATGGCCGGCCAGGTTCTTTTCCAGGGCGTCGACGTACTGGAGCGCCGATGTTTCCGGCACGTCCCGGCCGTCGAGGAGTATGTGGACCCGCACATTCCTGACGCCGGCAGCCGCGCAGGCGTCTATCATTTTGAAGAGATGGTCGATGTGTGAATGGACGTTGCCGTCCGAGAGGAGGCCGATGAAGTGGAGCACCGCTCCCCGGCTCGCCGGCCCGGCGGTCAGCTCCTTCCAGATGTCGGTGGCGAAGATCGCCCCTGACTCGATGGCGCGCGACACGAGCTTCGCCCCCTGTTCGAAGACGCGGCCCGCGCCCAGGGCGTTATGCCCCACCTCGCTGTTGCCCATGTCCTCGTCGCTCGGAAGCCCCACGGCGGTGCCGTGCGCCTTCAGTGTGGTGTAAGGGCAGTCACGCATCAAACGGTCCAGGAGGGGTGTGCGCGCCAGGTGGAAGGCGTTCCCCTCGTTTTCCCTGCCGATGCCCACGCCGTCCATGATGACGAGCGTGACCGGTCCTTTCCGCTTGATCCTGTCGTTGCGCGCGAGTTGTTCCATGACTCCCTCTATTCCAGGAGGAATTTTTCCAGACCTGAGAGCTCCAGCACCCGGAGCACCGTCTCGTTGGGGTTGACCAGGTGCATGGTCCTGCCCTTCTCCGCGAGGGCGTTCTTGATGCGGATCAGGGTCGCGATGGATACGGAATCGATCTTCCGCACATAGCTGAGGTCGATGATGGCGTCCCTCTCGTCGTTCTTGATGAAGAGGTTCAATTCGTCGGCCAGAAACGAGACGTTCTGCGAAATCAGCTCGTCCATGATTATGAAGGTGCTTTCAAAATCGCTGTCTTTACGTTCGATATTCATAGTCCGCACGCTTGCCTGTAAATGTGTCCGCCGCGTGGATGCCCGGCGGTCCTGCGCTCATAGTGGCATCACCGGGCGATATTGTCAATAAAATAGTGCCGTTTCCCCCGCCGCCGCGGACCATTTATTTCTGTTCGAGGGCGGTTTTCAGCTCCACAGACCGGTCTTTCAGCCTGGCGGAGAGGGACTGCATGCCGCGCAGGGTGCCGGCGACGACCCCGCCGAGCTGTTTCATGTTCGAAGAACTCACCGTGAGGCGGCGTCTATTTTTTTAAGTGTATCCCCGAGCTCCTCCAATCGTTTCAGTGTTTCCCCGGACAGGCTCACCGCTCCCCCGGCTTCGCCCGACGCGAGGATGTCATCCAGGAACGCCCGGTTCAACCTCGCCCCGCGCTCCTGATATTCGTCGATGAGGGCCGCCGCTTCGGAAGGCCCCATCGATTTATTCTTGCGGAAAAGAGAGGACATGCGGGAGCTTATTTTTTTTTGAAGTGAAGGCGCGGCCCATGAGACGATCGCGGCGATGATAAGGGGGCATAGAACGATCAGGTTCGCCCTGACGACTGAAAACAGGTATTCGGACGGTGGAGTGCTGAAGCTCGCCTTCCAGAATATCCAGAGGGCGTCCGCGGTCGCGAGGGAAGAGAAGAACGACGCTTTTCCACGGGGCATCCCCAGGGCGGAATATCCCGCTGACAGGACAATGACCGCGATGAAGAGGAGAATGGTGCCGAATCCGATCGTATCGGATATGAAGGTAAAGCCGGAAATTACGTTGTGTATCCCCTGCATGACATCGGTCAGCTCCCGCAGGGTATCGGAGATATCGGCGATGCCGGCGAGACACATCTTCCCGGCCGCGGGAGCTTTATAGCTGTCCGGTAATGCCTGCACGGCCTGTACTATCAATGCTATTTCCGCACAGCAGGTTCGTGTCATAAGGATGTATCAGGTCCTGCGTTTGATATGGAGGTCGACCTGGTTCCCTTTTTTGTTCCAGGTGATCTGGCAGAATTGGTTTATGATGAATATGCCCCGGCCCCTGCTGCTCAGAATGTCCCTTTTGTCAAGCTGGCTCTCGATCTCACGGGTATCGAAACCCTTGCCCTGGTCCGTGATGAGGATATGGATTTCCTTTTTGTCGGCATAGGCGGTGACGTTTATGGTTTTATGGACGTCCCATTTATTGCCGTGCTCCATGGCGTTGGTTATGGCTTCGTCAAGGGAAAGGTACAATTCTTCCGGGGTGATGGCCATGCGGACAGGGCTCTTGACTATTTTATGGCACAGGGAATCGATTATTTCCTTTCTTTTGTTTTGATCGGAGGGAAACGATTCGTTGAGTATATATGTTTTTTCCTGTTGCGCCATACATTATTGTTCACATGGTTATGAGCCGTGCTTTGATTATTGATATGTTCGGCTTTGCCAAAAGAACAGAAGGATTAATAAACCACACCTTGAAAAAATATGAATGATTTTATTTCGGGATGGGGAGATTTGAACTCCCGACTTCTTCGTCCCGAACGAAGCGCGCTAACCGGGCTGCGCTACATCCCGTCAGTCAAAAATGACTGTTATCCATTTAATGTACAGCATATTTATATTTGCAATAAAATTTTTTTAAAAAATATTCAACGATGCCGCAGCCCGGTGCCGTTTATGGAATACATAAATCATTAAATGTTGATATTATGACGAAATATGTTATTTTGGATATATATCCAGAATTGAAAAAAATACTTGCAGGGTGACATGCGCTTTTATACAGTTCGTCGCACGCTTCTTTATAGTATATTGTTGTATGTATTACCCGGCTGATCGTATCCGTAACAACCGATTCTTTTTATACTACTAAGAGGTTAATAATGGATTTCACACATCACTGTACCGGCGCGGCGCTTGTTCTGGTCATGCCGGAAAAAGCGGGACGGTTGGCGGAATCGGATTTGAACGTGTTCATTGACGATATTCGCGGGATAATCACGCCGTCGATCACAACGGTCGCCCTGGACATGTCCAGGCATGATTTCATGAACAGTACCGGTCTGGGGGAGCTGGTCAGGCTGAAAGACAGCCTCATCGACAGTAATATTGAGCTGGCCCTTATTAATTGTTCCCCCCGGGTGGCTTCACTGCTCGATATGGCCGGCGTTGACCGGTTCGTAAAGATAGTCAACAGTGAAGATGAACTTTTGCAGAGGTAAAACATGGATAAGACTCAAATTGTACGATCGCTGTATATAAAGAATTCCCTGGTCGAAACCACTGTCAACGGCTTCATCGAGAGGATCCATGGCCTGTTCTTTCGGAACATAGAATTCGACAGTGAAAGCCTGAAGACGCTGCAGGAATACCATGGCAGGGGACGGGTCGTGTACGCGTCGTTCCAGAGTACCAACACCCCCCTGATGATCCTTGTGAACCTGCTGAAGAAGCACGGGCTCCGCTCTCCCGTCCTGGCCCTGGATTTTACCCCTTCGTTCTTCCAGATGGTCGTAAACCTGTATAACACCACCTCCGCTTTCTTCAACAAGATCACCGGCAGGAAGAAAATCGAGAAGGTGGACGATTTCGATTATATTCTCCAACAGCTCCGTGATGACCGCGCCGTCACCCTTTCTGTGCTGTCGCGGAAGCTCTTCATCAGGCGCTACATCGAGATAAAATCCGACACGCTCCAGTATCTCGTGGAGGCGCAGAAGCTCATCGACGAGCCGATTTACGTGTTCCCCCAGATCATGTTCTGGAACCAGAACCCGGAGCGGACCAGGGCGCTCATCACCTCGCGGGCGACCGGCGACCGCGGCTTCCTGTCCGGCGTGTTCACGGTGTTCAAGAGCGGCACCCCCGCATTCATGCGCATACCGCAGCCGATCAACCTGAAGGAGGAGATCGCCCAGTCGCCGGCGGACGACCCGCGGCAGATCGCGCGGAAGCTGCGCAACAGGCTCCTGGAGACCTACAACAACGAGAAGCGGACCGTCCTGGGACCCACCATCAAGTCGCAGCAGGAAATGATGGAGAAGGTCCTGTACCACAAGAACGTCCTCGACGAGATCAGGACCCTGAAGGAGACGGACCACCAGTCGGAGGGCAAGCTGCGGAAAAAGGCGTACAAGTACTTCCGCGAGATCGCCGCCGATTTCTCGATCATCAACATCAAGTGGTTCAACAAGTCCGTCCAGTACATGTTCACCAAGATATTCGACGGCATCTATTTCAACATCGATGACCTGAAGCTCGTGCGCGAGGCCTCCCAGAAGGCGCCCCTGATCCTGGTGCCGAGCCACAAGAGCCACATCGATTACCTGCTCATCTCCAGCATCTTCTACGAAAACAAGATCATACCGCCCCATATCGTGGCGGGGCAGAACCTCGCGTTCTTTCCCATGGGTCCCATCTTCAGGCGGTCCGGCGCCTTCTTCATGCGCCGCTCCTTCCGCGGCCTGAAGCTCTATCCCACGGTGTTCAAGCAGTACATCAAGACCCTCATCGGCGAGGGATACCCTATCGAATTTTTCATCGAGGGGACCAGGTCCAGGACGGGGAAGCTTTCGCTGCCCAAGATGGGCATCCTGAGCTACCTCATCGACGCGGTCGATGAGGGATACAACAAGGACATGATCTTCGTGCCCATCACCATCACCTATGACCGCATCCTGGAGGAAGCGTCGTACCACATGGAGCTCAAGGGAAAGGAGAAGGAGACCGAGTCGACCTCCGCCTTCGTGAAGAGCCGGAAGCTCCTGCGGCGGAAGTACGGCAAGGTGTACCTTTCCTTCAATCAGCCCTTCAGCTACAGGGAATACCGCGACAGCCTGAAGGAAGGCGAGGACCTGGCCGATTCCCTGGGACACCACATCACGCGGCGGATCAACGAGATCGTGATGGCCACGCCCTTTTCCATCACCTCCGCCGCGATGCTGCAGTCATCGGCCCACGGCTTCACCAGGGAGATGCTGAAAAAGCGCATCACCGTCCTCCTCGATTACTGCGCCTACGCCGGCGTCAGGATGAGCGACCACCTGGCGGCCGCGGCCAACTACGACGAGATCATCAATTACGTGCTGGAATCCTACCTGCAGGACAACATCGTGTCGGAGCCTATGGCCGGCGTGGACAAGGGATCCCGCGAGGTTCTGGAAGGGCTCTACACCCTCAACCAAAACGAGCGGTCCAGGATCAATTTTTACAAGAACAACACGATACATTATTTCCTTCCCCTCATCTTCATCTCCCTGGCCCTGCTCTGCCGCGCCGAAAACGACGAAATGGACGAGGGAGCCCTGGCCGATGCCTTTAACGACCTCACGGACCTCCTCTCCCTGGAATTCATCTATTCCGAGGGCTACCTCGACACGGCCGCCACGATCGCGAAGGCCCTCGAGTATCTCGAGAAGCGCGGGACCCTTTCCCGCTCAAACGGGAGGGTCAGGTTACAGCCGGAACGGCGCGACGAGCTGGTGCTCTTCGCCAAGGCCGTGCAGGATTTCCTGGAATCGTACCTGATCGTGTGCGACTGCGTCCTCCAGACGCGGAAGAGAATAAGCCGCAAGGAGCTCATTCACGAAATAAGGAAAAACGGCATCAAGATGTTCCACCTGGGCGACGTGAAGCTCACCGAGTCGCTGTCGATGCCCAATTACGAAAACGCCATCGCGCGCCTGGACCGCGAAGAGGTGTTCGATAAATTTCCGGGCGGCAAGAAGCAGGTCGACATGCTTCTCAAGAACGAGGCGAAAGCGGTTGAATTAAAAGAAAGGATCGAGCGTTACCTGAAGCCGCTGCAGAAGGAATGAAATATAAATTGAAATTGATACAATCGCATTTCCCCCTCCCTTGATGGGAGGGGTTAGGGGAGGGTGATTTTTTTTATGTATTTGATCACCCCCACCCGACCTCCCCCATCAAGGGGGAGGGAATATCTCCTAAAAAACGAAGGCGCGGTTTCGAGACCGCGCCTTCGTTTTTATATATCAATACTTAATCTTCTTGCCGCCCTTCTTGATCTTTTTCCGGTCAAGGGGCGTGCCCTCATAGGCGTGCTCCAGCACCATGATGGCGTCCTCGTAGGACAGCTCCTCGGGATTATAGACCTTTGAACCGTCTCCCATGGTGGTCGCGGCAACGGCGGGCAGGGCCGATTGGGGCACCAGCTGGGCGCCGTTCCTGTCCACGACTTCCTTCAAAAAGCGGGCGTGCCTGCCGCCGGTGGCGTCATAGAGGTCCTGGTTCATCTTGCGGATCAGCTCGATGACCTTTTCGGCGCGCTGTTTTTTCGGCGTGGCCGCGAATACTTCCGGGCCGGCCAGGGGGAAAAGCATTTCGCCGATGACGTCGCCGCACTTGTGCAGGTTGTACTCCATCCCGTAGGGAAGGAGGATGCTCATGCAGGTGCCGTGGGGAACATGGCATATGCCGCCGATCGAATGTCCCAGGGAGTGGACCATGCTCACCATTGAGTTGGAAAAGGACGAACCGCCCATGGTTGCCGCGTTGGCAAGGGCGAGGCGGCCCGCCATGTCTCCCGGGTTCTTGACCACGTGGACGAGGTTCTGGCTGATGTTCCGTATGGCCGAAAGGGAGAAGGCGTCGCTGATCGGGTTCTTTTCCAGGCCGTAGTACGCTTCGCACGCGTGGGCCATGGCGTCCATGCCGGTCAGTGCCGTCAGGAAGGGAGGAAGCGTTTTGGTCATGCGGGGATCCAGGACGGCGATATCAGGAAGAAGGAAGTAGGACGTGAAGGGCATCTTCACCTTCCGCTCCGGGATGGCCACCACCGCCACCAGGGTCGTCTCCGAACCGGTGCCCGAGGTGGTGGGGATCACGATATGGGGATTAAGCTTTTTCCTGACCGAGCCCGCGCCCTCGTAATGGAGAAGGTTGTCCCCGCCTAGGGACACCAGGATGTTGACCCCCTTGGCGGTATCGATCGCCGATCCGCCGCCTACGGTAATGAGGGAATCGCATCCCTTCTTGCGGTACACGGCCGCGGCGTCGTTGACGACCTTGTAATCGGAATCGACCGGCACCCCGTCGTAAATGGCGCCGATCTTCATCCTGGAGCCCATGGCTTTTTTCACGATGTCGATGAGGCCGGCCGCGACCACGCCTTTATCGGTCATGATCATCGGCTTGCCCGCGTTCATACCCGCCAGCATGGCGGGGATCTTTTCGAGCACCTTTTCCCCGGATATCGTTTTAACGCGGCTGCAAAACTCTGAATATTTCGGAAGTATCATGGCATTTCCCCTTTGCTCTGTGTTTGTGTTGCGCACCGGCTCATTGCTAGAACGTGAAAGCCCTGATGTAGACCAGCACGCGGTTGACGTATTTCCTCAGCGGAGACATCTCCGACCACTTCGGATATCTCTTCACCGCCAGTTTCGCGATTATCTTGGGGAGGAGGTAGACCTCGATGATGTCGAGGACCCGCACCACGGTGAGTGCCTGGGGCAGGTCTCCCTCGACCACGAAGCGCTCGTGGGCGAAGGCGACCGCCGTCGATTCCTGGAACGTGAAGACCTTGATGGCGCCCTCGATATTGCGCAGGTTCATGTGCAGGGTGATCTTCTTCCCCCGGGGATTGGACCCCATGTAGCGGACCTTTCCCTTTTTGTCCTTTCCCACTATCATCTGCGTCCCGATGGGGAGCCATCCCCGGTCCTGGATGAAATCGGGAACGATCTTCGCCAGGATCGACGCGGGGTGCTGGCGCTCCGGCAGGAGGCGCAGGGTGAAGCAGAAATTCTCCGGAAGGGCGTCGAACTCCTTCCTGATCACCTTGTCCACTTTATATCCGGCCTCGATGGCCTTCCCGACGATCCACAGCATGATCGCAACATACAGCTTTTTCAGGTTCTTCGTGCCCGGCTTTATTTCAGGATACTTGTTTATGTTCATTGGTCTCTCCTTTCTGTGTTTGTCGGATGGGCCTTATTCCCACGCGTTGTTCAATATGGCCATGCAGTCCGCCTTGGTGAAGCGCTTGCCGCTTTTTTCCGAGGCGATCCCGGCGTATTCCGGCAGCTTGTGCCGGGGAATCTTCAGGGCCTTCAGGGAAGCGGGCAGGATGTCCCCCGTCAGGGCCAGGAGCTGCAGGACCATGTTGACTCCCCTGACCGACCGCTCCTTCGCCGGCGCGGCGGAGTAGGCGTCTTCTCCCGCGAGGGCAAGGTAGAGCCTGTCCGGTACCTCGAATTTCTTGTGCATCAGGTAGGCAAGGGCATGGGGAAGGAGGATGCGTATGAAGGCGCCCTCCTCGATGTCCGTTGATTTAGACATCTCGTCGGCCAGGAGCTGGACCACGCCCGGAACGGTGTTCGAGTAGGCGATGGCGGCGAAGACCGACGCGTTTATCATGGCCATGGCCGCGTTTTTATGCGAGGGCTTCTTGATGGCCGTCGCCATGTTATCCGCGATGAATTGAAGGGAGGCATACACGTAGGCGTCAATCATGGGATTGTTGCTCTGGTAGACGGTGCCCACCACTCCCTGGGCGAGGGCGACAACGGCCGACCGGGCCGCGCATTGCCGGCAGCGGCCCCGGGCCATGCGGGGATCGATGATGATGATGTCCGGATAGAGGAAATCGGACTCCAGCCTCCGGTGGTCGACGGTGACCGTGTTCGTCGGCTCCATGCCGGAGGGGCTGCCCACGGGAACGTAGATCATCGGCTTGAGGGGCCGGCTGATGACGGTGTTCCCGTCGATGTACTGGAACAGGTTTTCGGATTTGTTGGAGAGGAGGATGTTGGCCGCCTTGGCGACGTCGACGATGGGGCCGTTGCCCAGGGCGATGATGCAGTCGCATCCCCGCTCCTTCGCGAGGTGCGCGGCGTCCCGCGCCAGGGTGATGCCGGCGTAATCGCGGACCTCGTCATAGATGCCGCCCAGGGTCATCTTCGAATCATAAAACGCCTTGACGAATTTCTTGATGGCGCTCCGGTCGATTTTTTTTCCGGTGACGACGAGGGGCTTGCCGGCGTTAAGGCTCTCGAATTCAGACGGGATATTCTCCAGCGCCTTGGCCCCGGAAATTATTTTGGCCTGGTTGAAAAATTCATAGTGTTCCGGTATCTGCATAATCGGTCCTCGCTTGTGTTTATTCTGTTGGCCTGCCGGCTCAATGGGCGCCGGCAGGCCGATGTGACGGTTGTTATTGAAAAGCTATGCTGAGACGCTTCAGGGTCCGCAGCTTGGGTATGCCGCTGGAATCGTATCCCCGGGCACGGTAGTATTTTTTAACCATGCCTTCAAGGGGAACCACCTGCTCCTTCTGGTCGCACTTCCTTCCCTCCGTGAGAAAGCGGCGGGGCAGGGTGTCGTCTTTCCCGGTTATGCCCTCGCGGGTGTTCATGAGCCGTTCGAGCACGTGAATCCGCTCCCCCGCTTTCAGGAACCTGAGCATGCTCAGGTAGGGGATATAGGGCTTCCCCGTCACCGCGTGCCAGAGCTCCGGCCAGAGGCTCACGTCCATCAGGTTCAGGGCCAGGGTCGTCAGGTTCTGCGTGAGGGCCCAGAGGAGCGGAGTGGGCGAGAGCTTGATGAGCGGCGGCTCCAGGAAGACCGCGAAGGCGGTGAAATGGCAGATGTGGAGCGAGTTCATGGCCGCGTAGGCGTTTTCCATGAACTTGACCATGGTGTGCTTGCCGCGCCTGGCGTTGGGACTCGCCATGCCCAGGTAGGCCTCGAGGACCATCAGGCTGGTGGAGAGGTGACAGGCGCCGCGGTTGGCCACGGCGTAGCTGAGGCCGTGGCCGATGCATCCCCGCGGGTCGTAGGCGGCCATTTCCATACCCTTGACGTGGATGGCGAAATCCTCGCCGCCGTATTTCTTCGACGCGGCCCTCGACCCGTCGGCCAGGTCGTTGCCGATCCCCTTCCGGTATGCCATGTCCTTGAGCATCTGGAGCACGCTCTTTGCGTCGCCGAATTTAAGGTCGGTCTTGATAAGGCCCTTTTCGGTCGCTTCGGCGGCCCACGCTATGGTGCCGCCGGCCGAGATGGTGTCCATCCCCGTTTCGGTGCAGATCTCGTTGAAATCGGATATCGCCGCAGGGTCGAAAATGTCCAGGTTCGATCCCAGGAGGCCGATGGTCTCGTATTCGGGGATATGGCGGTCCTTGCCGTGAATCGTCCCGCGGTGCCCGCACATGATGGCGCAGGGCTTGCAGGTGTCATACTTGGTGTTGAAGGATTCCGCCATGGTCTCGCCGGATATCTTGTGCGCCTCGCCGTGGGAGCCCCCGGTGAAGTTGCGCACCGGCAGGATGCCCGCCGCATTGGACAGGTTAACGTTGGCGTTGGTGCCGAAGTTCCGGTATGAGCCGGCGGTGATGGCGTTCTGGTTGATGTATTTGAAAAACTTCTTGTTGGCTTTCTGGAATCTCTTCTTGTTCGCGGGGACGATCTTCACCTCGCCCCCCTTGGCCACGATCCCCTTGAGGTTCTTTGATCCCAGGACGGCGCCCATGCCCCCCCGGCCGACAAAGCGGTGGCCGGAGCATATGTTGGCGAAGTGCACCAGGTTCTCCCCGGCAGGGCCGATGACCAGGGCGCCGGCCCCCTCTTTGAGGAGCACGGCCTGCGACTGCTGGGTGTCCTTGCCCCATATCCCCCTGGCCGGCCTGAACTGCGCGCCCTTGGAATCGACATACAGGTAGGTCGGTTCGCTGCATTTGCCTTTTATGATTATAACGTCCCAGCCCGAAGTCTTGACCGCCATGCCGAAGGGACCGCCGCACGACGCGGAGCTCATGATGCCCGTGAGGGGAGACTTGGTGACAGCTTCGAAGCGTCCGGAGCAGGGCGCGCCGGTTCCCATGAGGACACCCATGCTGAGGACCATCATGTTGTCCGGTCCCAGCGGGTCCACGCCCGGTTCCATCCGGTCATAGAGGAGCTTGAGCCCCAGGCCCTTGCCGCCAAGATAGAGGTCAAGGTCCTTATTGTTTACTTCCGATATCTGGAATTTTTTCGCGGTGAGATCGATTTCCAGCATTCTGTTATTGGTGCCGACAACTTCTTGCATGGTTCTTCTCCTGGTATGATAGTAATCAGATACGTGCAGTACATATATATCCACTCAAGGAGCGACGATCAATTAAAAGGAGCGGCAATAGCGGAACCGGGGAAAAATCAGCCTCCCCCCGCCGGCCTGAGGCATGATACTTCATCCCCGTCTTTCAGCTTGGTCCATGTGCTGATTCGTTCACCGCTTCTGAAATAGGCGTAACTGGAAAAATGGGTCAGGCCCGCGGTCTTCAGGGCAAATTTGAGCCGTTTTCCCGAGGGAATGCTCAGGGACATTCCTTCGGCTGGATTGTAATTTTCGAATTTAAGATCTTTGTCGATACCGGAGAAGAATTTGATCCGGACAGTGATGGTCGTAGCCATTAAGTCTCACCCCGCACTGTCTAATTTGAACGCTGTCTAATAAATTTCAACAATAAAATATTTTAGCGATTATTAAAAAATGATAAAAAAAGAGAAATTTAAGGAATTAATTCATCCACCCTGACTCAATCGAGTATCCAGTATTCAATCCTGGGGTCAGAGCAACCGCACTTTTGGAAAATGGGGGAGTTACCGTGTTTTTTTCATATAATCCCGGAGTTTTTTCTGAAGCTCATCCCGCCTTTTTTGAAGCTCGGTTCCCTTGAATACGTCCTTGATTTTTACCGGTTTTTCGAACTTGGCAATCTCCTCGAACTTGAGGCTCGCGTACTTTGCCTCCCGTATCTCGTCCAGGGACGGCAGGATGATGGCATAGAGCGAGTAGGGCGTGTGGATCAGGGAATGGCCCCGGCCCAGGTACGCCTCGGAAAAGCCGCCGTCGATGTTGATGGACCGCCCGTCCGGGGACGAGATCTTTTCACCCTTCAGGATGTCCACCGGCGTGTGGCCGTACACGATCCGCTCCGCGCCGAACTCCTCCATGATGAGGTCCATGAACTCCTTCTTCTTGAGGTTTTCGCCCCAGTGCAGGGTCTTTTCCTTGTGGGTGGCCTTGTCCTTGAAGAAGTAGCGCTCGAAGGTCTTCATGGCGTGCTTTCCAAAGAAGGGCGATTTCGGCCCGCACCAGAGGTAGAACATCACCGCGAGCTCGAAGGGGTCCTGCTCCGCTCCCTCGAGATAACGCCGCCCCACGTTCTTCACCATGGTCTCGATGTAATTCAGGAGCTCGCGGCCCTTCTTGCCGAAGAGCTTGTCGAACTTCCCTTCCTCGGTGCTGGGGATGAGGGCGTGAATGTTCAGGATGTAGTTGTTGATGTGGGAGAGCTTGCCGTCCTCGAAAAGGTATTTCATCAGGTCCTTGATCTTGGGGCTCGAGGTGAACTGGCGCACCAGGTCGTTGATCACGTCATCCTCTTCCGGCGTGAGCTCCAGGGGCCTGTCGAGGTCAAGGGTCGGGAAGTGGGTGTCGGTGAGCCCCTCGGTCTCGTTCTTCTTCAGCATCTCAACGAATTTTTCCAGGTTCAGGCGCGATTCCATCTGCAGCTCCGGGAACTGCTTGATGGTCTTCTCCTCGAGCTTGAACTGGATCATGGCCAGGGTCTTTTCCATTTTTTTGGATATTTCCATCTTCGCCTTGAAGAGGCCGGTGATCTGGCCGGGATAGAGCTTTTCGGCGAAGGCCTTGAGCTTGTCCAGGTTGATGCCGAGGCGCTCCAGAAAGGCCAGGTTGTCATAGCGCACGCTGATGCGAAGAGCTTCGGCGATGAGGGACTTGTTGCCCGCGGCGGCGCCCATCCAGAGAATGTCATGGTTGCCCCAGACGAACTTCACGTAGGGCCGGATCGACGGGCTCATGAGTATGCGGAGAATTTTGTCCGGCTCGTCCCCCCGGTCGAAGACGTCGCCCAGGACCACCAGTTGGCCCAGGATGACCTGCTTCACGATCTTCGCCACGGCCGTGATCACCTTGTCCGCGATGAACTCGTTTTCATACACGAGGTTGGGGACATGGAAGCCGAGGATGAGGTTTTCGATTACGACCTTCAGGTCCATGTTGATGTCCGACCTGATCAGGTCGAAATCGGTGATGTCCTCGACCTTGTAGCGGATTATTTTCACCAGGGCGGAGATGACGTCCTGCCGCTCCATGGAGAACCCGTCGCTTACGGGAAGGTACCGCTCGCTCTGGATGACCTTGTCGAGATAATCGAGCTTTTCATTGGAGAAATTCTTCGATAGGGCCTCCTGGGCCGTTCTCCATATGAGGCCGAAGCGTCCCTTCAGGATCGTGGTGAAGCGCTCCCCGGCGCCGTGGGTGTCGCTGATCCACATGGTGGTGTTGATGTTGCGCTCAAGCTCGGATTCGATCAGCGTAAGTTCCCTGATGGTGTCATGAATGTCCGTGAGGCTCATTTTGGAGGCCATGTCGTTCTCCCTGATGATTTGGTGTCTGGGCGGCGCGGCGCGTCGGACGCCCCCGGGCCCCATGGTTAATCAGATTTCCCGGGGTGTCAATTTTTTTTCTCAGGATCGTCCTTCATGATCTTGGGCCGGTAGGCGTTGCCGGGGAAATTGACGCGGACCCCCTTAAGGGTGAACCTGGCGCCGTCATAGGCGGCGACATAATACTGGCTGTAGCTCCAGTGCCAGTCCTCGTAATTGAAGCCGTAGCATCCCGCCGCGGCGTAGCGTATGCCGTCCTTCTCGAAGTCGTAGCTGTTTTTCACGCTCCCCGATATGACCGCCTTGACCGGGTACTGGACAAAGAGCTTGTGGATCTCGTCGCCGCCCTGGTACCGTATGCCGCTCTGCGGCGACGACAGCACCGGGTAGTGCGTGAACACGAATATGGCGGCGGCGTACCGGTTGACCTCCAGGTCGCGAAGGAGCCATTTCATCTGCTCCCCTTCGACGCGGTGGTCCTTCGAAAGAACATGAAGGATGATGAAATGGATGTTGCCGTAGTTAAAGGAATAGTAGAGCTTTTCCCCGGTGTACTGCCTGAACAGGTCAAGGGATTTGTTGTACAGGTCCTTCTCGCCCGCGAGGATATAGATGATGGGGCGCAGCACTTTCTTCTGCTGCTGGAAGATCTCGTATTGACGGTTGATATCCTTCCTGGTGATGCCCATCGATTCGACGCCGCCGTGGATGATGTTGCCGGTGTGGATGACCATCATCGGGTTTTCCTGGTTGATGGCCTGGTATACGTACTCCAGTTTTTCCGCGTACCCGGTAAAGGGGGAGGCGGGGCTGGTGTTGCCCAAGATGACGACCTTGATCTCATTGGCGGGCATCTGCTGCGGCTCGACGCAGCCTGCCGCCGCGATGATTGCCGCGGTAAGAATGGCGGCGATGTTTGTTCTCGTTACATATCCGTGCATGATGAAATCCCGTATAATTTCGGGCGCGGTCGCGGGGTGAAATCCGTCATCGATATGGACATTATTCCCTCGACGGCGCTACCGTAATAAGAAAAAGTATTTCGCAAAATGTTAAGGGAGCCCCAAAAAAAAACAAACGGGGATGATCCCTTGAAATGTCCTTAATAAGGATGTATCCATAATGTAAGTAAATTGATAGATCCGGCGTCAATTACATTATATGCGGGCATTGCAGGTTTTTTGCCATTGCCCGGCCGGGTTTAGGTCGGGGAAAATTATTCTTGCCATTTCTATTGCGGCTCTCCCCTGTATTTAACTGTTGTGTCGATGATGGCTGAAATTCCTGACTGGCGGTGACCATATGAATATACGCAGGGCGGAATCGCGCGACCGGGACGATGTGAGCAGGCTTCACGTGATGGCGGGCCCCAACGTGTATAAATATTTTTTCGCCTGCGATGATGAGGGAGCCTTCGCCATAAACAGCTTGCTGTTTGACGCGCCGGAGACCTTCTCGTCGATGCAATACTATCATGTGTGCGAGTCCCTCGGGGGCGTTCAGGGCGCCATCGGCATGTTTCCGGGAAAGGATCATGAGTCCATGAACAGGAATGTGGGACGCCATATCCGTGATATCATCGCCATCACGGGGTACGGCGC
Organism: Spirochaetota bacterium; assembly: GCA_017999915.1. Lineage (NCBI taxonomy): Bacteria > Pseudomonadati > Spirochaetota > Spirochaetota bacterium. Next base: position 44,329 of record JAGNKX010000023.1, on the reverse strand, counting down.
GCTTCCTAAAATGATCCTGCGGGGCCGGTTGGGCCGACGAATGCCCGCCCTCTGCGAGGACGAGCTGTACATCGAGGCCCTGGCTGTTTACCCGGAATACCGCGGCCGCGGTCTATCATCGGCCATGCTGAAGTACGCCTTCGAGGAAAGCGCGCGCCTGGGGCTGCCGCTGGTGTCCCTATATGCCGAGATCAACAACGAAAGCGCCATAGCCATATATCGGAGCAAAGGCTTCCGGGTGGCGGATACCCTTGAGCTCCCAAGCCGCTACCGTAAACACAACCTCTTTGGCTTCCATAAAATGGTCTCCCCTGTCTGAACCGGAATCACCTGGACCTGGTGAATCGTTTTATCAATCGCTAAGTAAAAAGTGTACATTTGAATTATTGGACGTCAGTTAATCCTCAATTTTTTAATAATTCAATAATAAATCAATCATCGTTCTTGACAATTAACCACCATGGATGAATTTTGGTCAATGTATTGATCGATGTTCGGTGTTATGAACTAAATTCATAATTATTGAGGGACATTGATCTTCTTGTTGTTCATCACTGGCATTGCATAGGGGATTTTAAAGCAGGCGTTTTTATACATTAAACCATGGAATGAGGAAATAGAACATGTTTGAAAAGTTCAACTTAACCAAACCGGATAACCTGGTCGATCTCTTTGAGCAGAGCGTGAAAAAGTATCCCGACAGGCCCTGCCTGGGGACCAAGAACAGGGACGGCGACTATGAATGGGTCACCTACCGCGAGATGGGACGTCGCATCGACAACCTCAGGGGCGGCCTGGCGGCCATCGGCCTGAAAAAAGGCGATGCCGTGGGGATCATCGCGAATAACTGCGTCGACTGGGCGGTGGGGCATTTCGCAGTCGCCGGCATCAACGCGATGTACGTGCCGATGTACGAGGCGGAGCTCGTCCACGTGTGGGAATACATAATCAGGGACAGCGCGGTGAAGATACTCTTCGTCTCGAAACCGGAGATATACGAAAAGGTGAAGGACTTCCCCTCGAAGATCAACACCCTTGAGAAGATTTATCTCCTGAGGGGCGACGGTGAAAACACCATGGCCGCCCTCGAGCGGATCGGCGAGAAGAACCCGGTGGCGGCGGTCCGTCCCGCCCCGGAGGACGTTGCCGTCCTCGTGTACACCTCGGGGACGACGGGAGATCCGAAGGGCGTACTCCTGATGCACGGGAACTGGACCAGCAACCATCACGCGCGGGTGGTGGCCTATCCCAACTTCAACCCGGATGACCGCACCGTGTCCCATCTTCCCTGGGCGCATTGCTACGGCCTCGGCGAGCTGCACACCTTCACGGCGGTCGGCGGATCCCTCGGCTTTCTGGAGAGCCCGGCGACCATCGTCGAGGACATGGCCAAGATCAGGCCGACCTTCCTCATATCGGTGCCGAAGATCTTCAACAAGGTCTATGACACCATCGTCACCAGGGTCAATGACGCCGGCGGCGCGAAAAAGGTTCTCTTCGACATGGGCGTCAGGGCGGCAAAGAAGAGACGCGCCCTGGCCGAGGAGGGGAAATCGAGCGCCATCGCGAATTTCCAGTTCAACCTTATCAATAAGATCGTGTTCCAGAAGATACGGGACCTCTTCGGCGGCCGCCTGGAGGGATCGGTCACCGGCAGCGCCGCCATGAATCCGGATATCTCGAAGTTCTTTTTCGACATCGGCATTCCCCTCTATGATGTGTACGGCCTTTCGGAAACGACCCCGGGCATCACCGGCAATACGCCGACCCGCTACAGGATCGGAAGCGTCGGCAGGCCCCTGGATAAGATCAGGGTGGTCATCGACCGGTCCGTGGTGGAGCCCGGCGCGACGGACGGCGAGATCGTGGTATACGGGCCCAACGTCATGAAGGGATACCACAACAAGCCGGGGGCGACCGCCGAGATCATGACGCCGGACGGCGGCATCCGCACCGGCGACCGGGGGCGCCTGGACGAGGACGGCTTCCTCTGGATAACAGGCCGGATAAAAGACCAGTTCAAGCTCATCAACGGGAAGTACGTCTTCCCCGCGGCAATGGAGGAGGATATCTGCCTGAACCATTACGTGCAGAACGCCATGGTCCACGGCGCCGGCTGCGAATACAATGTCTGCCTCATCGTGCCTGATTTCGCGGCCCTCGAGGGCTTCGCGGAGAAGAACAATCTTGCAAAGGACCCGGCGTTCCTGGTGGAGAATGAATCCGTTAAGGCCATGATCACCGGAGAAGTGCTGGAAAACCTGAAAAAGAAATATGGCGGTTACGAGATCCCGAAAAAATTCCTCCTTGTGGCAGAGCCCTTTACCCTTGAAAACGGGATGCTGACCCAGACCATGAAAGTAAAGCGCCGTATCGTCACGGAAAAGTACAAGGACCGGATCATGGCGCTGTACCGGGAATAGGCTTTCCTTTACACTCGATACATCCTTACCCGCGTTTTACGAACCCTCTCCATTAAATGGAGAGGGTTTTTTATTAATGAGTTTCTTCCGGCTTGCCATCCCATTTCGATAGGGCATGGGTCTTGACGCACCTCGGGGGCGTGAGGCTTGCAATTCAATAAATATATTTGACGGAATGTCTTCGGCCTGCGGTAATTGTCATATAATGCGGAATAGCACAAAACATATCGAGGATAAGAACGAGAAGTACATCAGCCGTGAAATGATAAAAAAATGCGCTGTTGATCTCTTTAATCAAAGGGGCGTAACCGATACGTCCGTTAATGATATTGTCAAAAGGGCCGGTATTGCCAAGGGGACCTTCTATTTATATTTTCAGAATAAAGATGATTTAATAAATGCTGTTTTTGAAAAATTCGGCGAAGAGTTTTTTGAAGAGATTATCGTTAAGAATAAAGACCTTCCCAGGATTACCGATATTGCGGAATCGGTATTAGCGTACTTCAATAATAACAGGATGTTCCTGATTGAGCTCAGGAAGAACATGAATGCCCACCGGGAATATCCCTATTTCAAAAAAACGATCTCCGCCTTTTCCAAGGTTATTTTGAATTTCCTTAACCTCGATGAACGATATCCCATAACCCAGCTTGATGCCTATTCAGAGGTGCTGATGAGCACGATATTTGATATCTGCTACCGCCTTATCATCGAGGAGAGTATTGATAGCAAATCCGAGGCTAAACTTATGCTCGAAGATTTCATGAAAAGATTTTTTAATTGTGAACCAATTTTTACTTGATAGATAATGACCGGTGGTCATTATTGGTTCCAGCTTCAAAATTTTTTTAACTATAGATGACCAGTGGTCATTATATGAACAATGTTAAACTAATGAATAAATAATAATCGGGAGGAACCGCATGAAGCCGACATTTGATATACCAGCATCTTTGCTCGATAATGGGCATAGCCATGTTTTTAAAAATGAATTTTTTGAACAATTTACCCTGCGAAAAGCGGCCAGGCCGTTACAGTTAACTGAAAAGATATCAAAGGATTACCTGTTCCCTACATTCTATGGCGATGTTACCTGCGCCATAGGGATTTTTCTCTGTTCCTATGAAAAAGCCGAAACCCTGGTCGCGAAAGAGCTGCATCCAAAAATAAAACCGGTCAGGATCACCAGGGGCCGGTCACTGATAGCATTTTCATGCTATGAATATAAAAATGTGATGAGCGTCCCCCCTTATAATGAAATCGCCATGGCCATTCCGGTAATGGTGAACGCAAAGTTAAGTCCTCCGCTGCTGCCTATGATCATGAAGTTCAGGCATTTCGGTTATTATATCGCCGGTATGCCGGTGACATCGTACGAAAACCAGGTGAGGGGAAATAAGATATGGGGATTGCCCAAGGTCACCCAGCAGATTGATATAAGAAAAGAAGGCAGTGACTGCGTCACTACCGCCTATGAAAAAAGCGGGGAACCGTATTTAACAATCCGGGTACCGGTGAACGGAACAGCCACAGGTTTTAATGAAACATCCAATTTGTATTCACGGTTGAATGGAAGACTGCTGCAAAGCGAAACGAATTTCAAGGCATCTTTCAATGTCAACAAACACATGAACCTGCTGTTCAAAAAAGACGTGAAGCCGGACAGAATGTATATCGAGATTGGCGGCACTGCCTCCGCGAAAATGCTGCGGGACCTTGAAATTGAAGAGCATCCCTTCCAGACGCGGTACGCGGAGCACATGTCCAGCTGTTTTGATTTATATAACGAAAAAACCCAGGCATGGTTCGAAGAACTAAATAAATAGGGAGGCTGTCATGAACAAAGACATGAAGATCGTATTTTTCGGGGCCGGCGCCATCGGCCAGTCCGTCGGCGGCTGGATAGCGCCGCATCATGGGAACGTCTATTTCCTCGACCGGGGCGAGGTGGCAAAAATCATGAAGGAGAAGGGGATCACCCTCTTTGAGCAGAATAAAAAAGACCAGAAAACCAGTGTCAGGGTGAAGGTCATCGACGATATCGGCCAGGCGGCGGACGCCGACGTGATAGTCATCGGGGTCAAGAACTTCAGCCTTGATGCGGTGGCGAGGGCGATCAGGGACAAGGCCGGGGACAGGCCGGTCATCATCGCCATGCAGAACGGCGTCGAAAACCAGACGATACTGCCGAAGTATTTCTCGAAGGTCATCTACTGCGTCATCGGGTACAACGCCTGGTTCGACGAACCCGGCGTCGTGGGCTACCAGAAAAAAGGGCCCCTTGTGTTCGGCACCAGGGATAACGAGCTCATGGAAGAGATGCGGCAGATCGCCGGCGTCTTCAACAGGGGCGTCGAAACGGTGGTGGTCGACCACCTCCAGGACGCGGCCCATTCCAAGGTGATCATCAATCTCACCAATTCGCTCACCACCCTTATCGGCCACGGCTTCAGGCCGGTTTCGGACGAGAGTATATTTCAAAAGCTCCTCACCAATCTGCTCTACGAAGGCACGCGGATCGCCAAGGCGGCCGGCTACCACGAATGCAAGATCGGCGGCATGCCCCCCTGGCTGCTCATGAAGCTCGGGGCCACCATGCCGCAGTTCATCACCAGGCCCATGTTCAGGAAGAACGCGAAAAAGATGGTCATGAGCAGCATGGCCCAGGACATCATCCAGAGGGGCGGCCATGATTCGGAGCTGGAGACGATCAACGGCTACATGGTAGGCCTTGCGGAGAAACACAAAATCGATGCGCCCTATAACAGGGCCATCTATGAGCTGTGCAGGCGCGAGTTCGCGAAAAAGAAGTTTGAGCCTATGGACATCAGGGACGTGTGGGCCGAGGTGAGCGGGCGGCTCTGATTGTGGGAGCCCGTTCCCGGCGCGATCTCAGTTCCGGTAGCTCTGCAGGGGCGCCGGTATCCTGCCGCCGCGGGCGATGAAGAGCGACGGGCTGCAGCGGCTCACCGGCATGACCGGTGCCCTGCCGAGGAGCCCGCCGAATTCAACTGAGTCGCCGGCCTTCTTGCCGAAGACGGGGATGATGCGCACGGCCGTGGTCTTGTTGTTGGCCACGCCGATGGCGGCCTCGTCGGCGATTATGGCCGCGATGGTGTCCGCGTCTGTGTCGCCCGGCACCGCGATCATGTCAAGGCCCACGGAGCAGACCGCGGTCATGGCCTCGAGCTTCTCGATGGTGAGGGCCCCCTGTTCCGCGGCCTCGATCATGCCCAGGTCCTCGCTCACCGGGATGAAGGCGCCGGAGAGGCCCCCCACGAAGGAGGAGGCCATGAGGCCGCCCTTCTTGACCGCGTCGTTCAGGAGCATCAGGGCCGCCGTGGACCCGGGCGCGCCGCAGCGCTCCAGACCCATCTCTTCCAGAATGTAGGCCACGCTGTCTCCCACGAAGGGCGTCGGCGCCAGGGACACGTCCACGATGCCGAAGGGAACGCCCAGGCGGCGGGCCGCTTCCCGGGCCACCAGCTGGCCCACGCGGGTGATCTTGAAGGAGGTCCGCTTGATGGTTTCCGCCACGGTTTCCAGGTCGCTCCCTTTTATCTTTTCGAGGGCGCTCTTGATCACGCCGGGGCCGCTGATCCCCACGTTGATGACCGCCTCCGCCTCGCCGACGCCGTGGAAGGCGCCGGCCATGAAGGGATTGTCCTCCGGCGCGTTGGCGAAGACCACGAGCTTGGCGCACCCGACGCTGCCGCTCTCTTTCGTCGCGGCCGCAATCTCTTTGATGATCCTCCCCATGGTCCTGATGCCATCCATGTTGATCCCGGAGCGCGACGTGGCCACGTTGACCGACGCGCACACCCGCTCCGTTTCGGAGAGGGCCCGCGGAAGGGACTCCATGAGCTTCCGGTCCCCGGGGGTCGCCCCCTTGTGGACCAGGGCTGAAAAGCCGCCGATGAAATTCACGTCAGCGTCGCGGGCGGCTTCGTCAAGGGCCCGGGCGAAGGGGAGGTAGTCGGCGGCGCCGGAGCTCTCGGCGACAAGGGCGATTGGTGTCACAGCGATCCGCTTGTTGATGATGGGGACCCCGTAGGTCTCCTCGATCTCGTCTCCCACGGCTGCGAGCCTGCCGGCGAAGCGGCCGATCTTTTCACGCATCTTCGCGCACGATCTCTCCGCGTTGCCATCGGCGCAATCCCCCAGGGATATTCCCATGGTGATGGTGCGGATATCGAGCTTCTCCTCCTGGATCATTTTCAGGGTTTCGATGACTTCGTGCTGGTTCATGGATCACACCCGGTGCATTGTATTGAAGAGCTCTTCGTTGTAGATGTTGATAACCAGGCCCATGGACGAGCCGATTTCGGCGAGCTGGGCCTTGAGCTCCTTCAGGGACACGCCGCTTCCCGCCAGGTCGACTGACATCATCATGGTGAAGTTCTCCTGCATGATGGTCTGGCTGATGTCGAGGATGTTGACGCCGCACTGGGCCAGCTTGGCGCTCACGGCAGCTATGATGCCGACACGATCCTTGCCGACAACGGTGATGATTGCTTTCATAGGTACTTCCGTTGAGGTGATTGTTATCTGTTTTTCTGTATGGGTTATGTTTCGTCGGGATGGCGGGGTTTCTCAAGTGATTTTATCCCGACTGCGGCAGCAGGCCGCACAAGTTGGGGATAACTATCAGCCCCGCCCCCGGAATACCGATAACTATCGGATCCATACGGCTCTAACCCCTGGAATCACCGATAACTATCTGTCGATTATCTTCAAAATCCTATCTTTGTGATCAATAAGCGTTGTTTTTAGTCCAAATTATTGACGACCGTCCAGCCGGATTTTTTCTTGACTTAATTAGGTGCTGATTTATTATACCATTTGTTAAATATAAAAGGATAAGGAGAGGAGGATGTGTATGGGTAAATTGCTGTTATCTCTTTTAGCTCTATGCATGACCATATCAGTAGTCGTGCCGCTTCATGGAGCAACAACCGATGGTCTCCATACCGCTGTTACCGACGATGGCATGAGCCTTAAAGTGAGACGATACAGGCCTTCGACAAATGCCCAATTCAATGAAAAGGGAATGCCGGTCCTGCTCTTCCCAGGAATAGTCTGCAATATGAACCAGTTTCTTATGCAAACTCCGGAGGCACGTAAATCCAGTTACAAGGACATGAAACTGCCGGAACCTCTGGCTGACTGGGCCAAGGGTGATCTTTATATAGCTGAAGACCCCCTTCTTTACTACAGCATCGCCCACTATCTCTGGAGCCAGGGCTATGATCCCTGGCTGGCCAATTACCGGGGCGTCGGCCGGGGCGACTGCAAAAGCCAGAAAGGCTCCGTGTACACAAACCTCGATGTGTGGGCCGCCCTGGATGTCCCGGCCTGCGTCAAGCTGGTGAAGTCTGTAACTGGCAAGGCCATGGTCATCGGCGGGCACAGCACCGGTGGCAGGGTTTCCCATAATTTCATGCAGGGCATCACCATTGACGCAAGCGAGATAGGCGGCGATTATATCCCCCATGTAAAAGCTGATCCTGAAACTGCGAAACAGCGGAACCGCGACGTCAAGGGCCTTCTGCTCCTTGATCCGGGTGGCATACCCCCCCTGCCCAAGATGATAGATTTTTACGCGATTTGGAAGCTCACGGGATACCCCGTATACCTCGATTTCGACGGGCTCATTTCAAACATTGTCAATCCCCTTCTGGGTAACTCCCTGCTGGCCGGGGAGGCCATGGAGGCAATTTTCGGTATGATCGACTACCTTCATCTGGTTTATGCTTCTTATCCGGACTGGCTCTACATGAAGGAACTGGATCTTTTCGGGTTCCTGGATATAATGGTACCGGAGAACACCGATATACATGTGACTGATTATTTCGGACGCTATTGCGCCTCCAGCACTTACCTGCGGGCCCTCACGGAGTTCGGCGATAATTCGCTTCACAACGTTATGCGGGAAGATTGGCGGAACGGCGAGGAGAACAAGGACCTGGCCGAGGGCCCGACGCCGGACCGAGGCAATGACGGCTATTACTATTACGACGATGACGCGAACATGGCGCGGATCACCTCGCCGGCCTTTTCTCTTTTCTCGGACCGGGGGGCACTGGTGGACGCCCAGGAGATCATCAGGGACGTATACGGCAAAAAAACGCCCCACAGTCTCGATGAATGGCACCAGCTCCCGAATACCGCCCACCTTGACGTAGTCTGCGGCTATGCGACCTCCGCTGTTGCCTATCCACTCATGGGGAAATGGCTGGCTGCCCTGAGCGCCCAGGAATCTGACGGAATCGCGGCGGCTGCCGCCGAGGATGGCATTGAAGGCGCTCCAGCGAAAACTGTTCATGGCACTGCCTCCACGGAAAGCGGGACCTCGAACGACGGCCTCGGGAATCTCCTGGGATTGGCGGGCCTTGCAGCTTCCGGGGCCGGGTGCGGCAGCGCAGCCAACGCCTCGACGATGGGAAAGGCGGCCTATCCGTCATCGGGCCTGGAGCTGGTGATCATGGGCGCTGTCCTGTTCGGCGTCATCACCCTGGGACGCCGGAGGAGAAGAAGGTAGTCCGATCGCCGCGGTTACGGCAGCGGCGTTATACCGGCGATGAAGGGGCGCGGGGAGAATCCTCCGCGTCCTTTTCATTTTCCCGCGATCTTTCCTTTTATCAGAGCCAGGATCTTCGCGGGGGCGAGCCTGACGGCAAGGCGCTTGAAATTTGCCGCGGGCTCCCGGTATCCGACGGCTTCGACCATGTCGATGGCGGCTGAAGGACAGGCCTTCACGCATAGTCCGCAGCCCACGCAGCGGGCCGGGTCGTAGCTGTGACGCTTGCCTTCCATCGAGTGGGCCCCGAGATTGCACGGCTTTATGCACTTTCCGCAGTCTGTGCACCGCTCTTCGTTCACGACGGCGCGGTATTTCGGCGTGTTCACGATGAGGCCCGGATCGACGCCGATGATCTGCCCCAGCATGTGGCAGCAGCAATCGCAGCAGGTGCAGATCTGGTTCGCGCTCCCGGCGGCGACGTTGCCGGCGAAGAAGACCAGGTTCATGGCTATGCGGTCCTTCACGACGGAGCGCATGGAGTCGCGGTCGACCTGGCGCGCGCCTCCCCGGTCGATGTACATGCGGGCGATATCGCCGAAGGCAAGGCACCCGTCAAGGCGACCTGCGCGCCGGCACTCGGTCCCTTCCAGGTGCCGGGCATGGCGGCACTGGCAGTTGTTGAGCACCGCCATCAGGTCGTGGGACCGTATCATCTGCTCCACCCGGTCCGGGTCTATGGCTGTTCCGGCGGCGTTTTGTTCCAGGTTCAGGGGGATGCTTCGCACGACCCGGGTGGGGTGTTCCAGGTACTTCCTCACGTACCCCGTTTCGTACAATCTATTGGCAATGCGGGCGAACTCGCGGTGCCACTGCGTGTCATGGCCGTCCATCAGGACATTCTCGAACATGCCGGGCAGGATCGGCAGCAGGGCATAGCCGTTGCCGCGGCCCCTGATGAGTCCCTTGGCCACCATCGAATCGAGGAGCGGCTTGACATCTCCCGGATCTTTCCCGGCCGCGCGCGCCACCTTCTCCAGGGAGTGGGTCTTGTAGAAAAAGGGGAGGTGCTCCGCCAGCTCCGCCTCCTCCTTGGTGAAGCAGTGGATGAGGAGCTCCGACAGGAGGGATTCGTTCTCATCAGGACCGATCATCGCCTCGAGGCTGAATTTTTTCGCAAGGTTGCGGTATGCGGCGTTGTGGTAGTTCATGGTAACCTTCTTGTTTATGGATGCAGTCCCTATGTGGGAATGCATCTTTATTTTTTTGACACAATTCCGTTTATATGAAGCAATTCCGGAACCTGTCAACAGGAAAAATAGTGGACAGGGGCCTTAAAATTTATTTGTCTTGATATACGAACAGAGAGATTGGTCAAAGGAGATACAGATGAAAAGAATCGCGTCTGTCGTGACAGCTGTTCTTGTTGCGGCGCTTCTGTTTCCCGCTCTTTCCATGGGCGAGGACGCCAAGAAATACAAGGGCAAGGGCGAAGCCCTTATCGTGAACAACGACCTGCCGAAGGCCAAGCGCGACGCCCTCACCGAGGCCTTTAAAAGCGCCCTGCAGAAGGCCGTGGGCGTGTACATAAAGGCCAAATCGAAGGTCGAGAACTTCGAGATGACCTACAGCAAGATCCTGAGCGAGTCCGAAGGGTATGTGAAGAACTACAAGGTGCTCGGCGAGAAGACCGAAGACGGCATCTATTCCGTGGAGATCGAGGCCGAGGTGGCTGGCGAAAAGCTCGATGACGCCTTCAGCCAGCGCCTTTCCAGGTTCGTGGAGAAGAACCTTTTCAGCACCTTTACGATCATAGCGTCGGCCATGACGAGCGGCAACCGGTTCTACAACCTCACGACGACCATCATGGTCATGATCAACGATCCCACCATTGAGATCGACTCGATCCAGATCAGGCTCCCGAAGGGCGGATGGATAAAGCCGCGCATCACCAAGTCGGGACTGGCCAACCTGATCATGATGACGGAGACCATCGATCCGAAGAACATGGCGTCGTCACGGTACATCGACGACGTGGTATACTTCCTGGAGCACCGCAATGCGAACCTCGATATCAGGTTCAAGAACCCCGGCACCGGGAAAAATGATACACGGTCCATCACCCTGGAAAAGCTGACCATGACCGCGTCCCTGGGTGGCGGCACTTCGATCAATATACTGAACAGGGAAATGAAAGAGGTGTCCGACCGCGACCTTGCGGATTCGGCTGCGGCGCTCAAAAAGGCCAATACCCTCCTCGAAAGCGAAAAGAAGCTGATCGGCATGTCCGGCACCCTGGTGCTGATCGTCAGCACCTACAAGCAGGGAGGGAGCAATTACGGACAGATCAGCATATCCTTTTCGATCCCGTCATCGAGCATGGATATAAGCGCCATAGACGCGAAGAGCATCGAGCTGCGCCTGCCCGTATCGGGCTGGATAAAGCCCGAGGTCAGGGAGAGCGAGTACAGCATCGACGTGGCGCTCAATTTGACGAGCACGGATCCGCGCTCTATGAAATATCTCGCTGACATGGCGGAGTGTTTCGACAGGGAAGCCTTCGCCCTTGAAATGAAATACAGGGACACCGTGAAAAAGAGCGTGGAGAACAGGCTCGCGATGATATCCTTCATGTCGGTCAATATCAGCGAAGAAGGCCAGAAGATCCATGACGTGCAGGGAAAGTCCTTTGAAAAGATCGATCCCGGGCAAAGGGCCTCGATCAGGTCGTACCTTAAAAAAATCGTGAAGTGACATTGGGAGGAATCAATGACAAACGCCGGCGCAAGGCCCACGGTGGCCACTGTTTTTGGAATACTTGATATTGTCTTTGGCGCGCTCGCCATGTCCAGCCTGCGGTTCTGGACTTCTATGCATGTGTTCGTGGGGGATTTTTACAATATAATACTGATTGCGGGAGCGCTCCTGGGCATCCTGCTCCTCGCGGCGGGGATCCTTCTCATGATGAACAAGGCAGTGGCCCTCCATCTGAACCTCTATTATGCCTTCATATCGATCGGCCTTGCCGTTGTCAGGACCCTTTACATGGTGCTAACGGGCGGGATCGGCGGTATCATGGTATGGATATTTGCCGTCACCATAAGCCTTGTCTATCCCTTGTTGATCCTGGTCATACTTCTGAGAGACGAGGAAGTGAAGAAATTCTATGCGTCGCGGTGAAAACTTTTGGCCATTAAAGATAGAAAAAAGCCTGCTTGAAGAAGCAGGCTTTTTTTTGTCTAAAAATAAACTGTTTAATAATCAGTTATAATATCCCAGCTCTCATCAGATTTCAGTTCGATGGTAAAATCATAACCTTTATAATGATGGCGCTATAATAGATATTTGCGGTGATAGAACAATAATATCTCAAGGATATGGCGGAGTGTTTCGGAAGTGAAACCTTCGCCCTTGAATTGAAATATAGGGATAGTATGAAAAAGACCATGGAAAACAGGTTTGCGATTATTTCCTTCATGTATTATTTTTAATTATCATTTTATTATTTGACAAAAAAAAATTTTTGCATGAAAAAATGTCAGAGAGAAAAAATTTTAAAAAAATGGGGAAGTGAATATGATAAAGGGGATTACCGTAAAGTTTTCTATTGTTCTGCTCATGGCAGTGCTGTCGCCGCTTTTTAACTTAGCTTGCTTTGAGAAAAAAAGTGACAACAGTGACCAGACATTGCTGCTGTTGTCAATTGCTGACTCGATGAATAGTACGATTAGTATCTACAATAATTCAAGTTATCAAATAGACCTAGTAAAAATTTCTCTATCAACAAACTCATCCTGGGGGAGTGATTTGCTTTTGGGAATTATTTATCAATATGGGTCACAAAAATTCCGGGTCGCTCCAGGCACGTATGATGTAGGAGTGATGGATACAAGGTATACCGGGGGCTGGATGTTCACGAACATACCGGTTACTACCGGACAAACAACTACGCTCACCTGTAATCAATAAGAACAAAACATTTCCGATATGCATGTAAACAGTGAGGGCTTACCAAAATAAGGTAAGCCCTTTTCTATAAAAATAAAAAGGAGATGGGACGACTTACCACGTTCCCGTGGCCAGGTAATCGTTGATGGCCCGGGCGGCCTTGCGGCCCTGTCCCATGGCGAGGATGACCGTGGCGGCGCCGAGGACGATGTCGCCTCCCGCGAAGACCCCCTTCTTGCTGGTCTTAAGGGTCTCCTCGTCGGCTATGATGTTGCCCCACTTGGTGACGTTGATGTCGGGCGTCGTGTGGGGTATGAGCGGGTTCGACGCGTTCCCGATCGACACGATGCAGGCCTCGACCGGTATCACGAACTCGCTTCCCTTTACCGCGACGGGACGCCGACGGCCGGAGTCGTCAGGCTCTCCCAGTTCCATGCGCAGGCACTCGACGCCGGTGACCCATCCCTTGTCGTTGCCGATGAAACGGACCGGGTTCTGCAGCAGGTTCAGCTTGACGCCTTCTTCCTCGGCGTGGTGCACTTCCTCTTTACGGGCAGGCATCTCCTCCTTCGAGCGGCGGTATACGAGGTATACGTTGTCCGCGCCAAGCCGGAGGGCGGTGCGCGCCGAGTCCATGGCGACGTTGCCGCCGCCGAAGACCGCGACGTTCTTCGCGCGCAGGATCGGGGTATCCGTGTTCGGAAATGAATATGACTGCATCAGGTTGGCCCTGGTGAGGTATTCGTTGGCTGAATAGACGCCGTTCAGGTTCTCGCCCGGGATGTTCAGGAACATGGGGAGGCCGGCGCCGGTGCCGACGAAGACGGCGTCGTATCCGTCTGCCATGAGCTCGTCGATGGTATATACCTTGCCGATGACCATGTTCATCCGCACGTTGACGCCCATGCGGGTGAGGTTGTCCACCTCGCGTCCCACGATCCGCTTGGGAAGGCGGAATTCCGGGATTCCGTAGGCCAATACTCCGCCGGGCTTGTGCAGGGCCTCGAAGATGGTCACGTCATGGCCTTCGCGGCGGCAGTCGGCAGCGACGGTAATGCCCGCGGGGCCGCAGCCTATTACGGCGATTTTCTTGCCGGTACTCTTCTTTATTTCAGGGATAGCAATCGATTTCTGGCTCATCTCCCAGTCGGCCACGAAACGCTCGAGCTTGCCGATCTGGACCGCTTTATCCACGGACTTGAGGCTCTTGCCCACGGTGCAGGGCTTCTGGCACTGCTCTTCCTGGGGGCAGACCCTGCCGCACACGGCGGGAAGCACGTTGGTTACTTTGATGGCCGCCGCAGCTTCGCCGAACTTCTTCTCGGTGATGAGCTGGATGAAGGTCGGGATGTTAACCGATACCGGGCATCCTTTCACGCAGGGAGCGTTCTTGCACTGGAGGCAGCGCTCCGCTTCGGCGATCGCCATTTCCTCGGTGAAGCCGAGAGGCACCTCGTTGACGTTGCGGATCCGCTCCGCCGGGGTCTGTTCGGGCATCTTCTGCTGGGGCAGCGCGAGCCGTTCTTTGTTGGTAAGTTCTTTTTTTTCCATATGGTTAAATGCTCCTCCGCCCCGCCCGGTCCCCCGGCTGGGGGTTACTGAATTAAATGGCGCTTCAAGCTGCCGCGGCGGAATTTCCCCCGGGGGGATTTCAGCCGCGGGGCTTCGATTGGATATGGGAACGAGATAAATAAATTATTTATCAAGCCCTATTTTACAGCCGTGGTCGATCGATTCCTTTTCATGCTCCCGGTACATGCCGAGACGCTGTATCATCTCGTCAAAATTAACGAGATGCCCGTCGAACTCGGGACCGTCAACGCACACGAACTTGGACTCCGTGCCCACGGTGACGCGGCAACCGCCGCACATGCCGGTGCCGTCCACCATGATGGTGTTCAGGCTCACCTGTGTGGGGATTCCGTATTCCTTCGTGAGCTGGCTTACGAATTTCATCATGATGGGAGGGCCGATCGCGATGACCAGGTCGATCTTCACGCCGTCGGCGACAAGCTTTTTGATGGCGTCGGTTACAAGGCCCTTCGCGCCGTAGGAGCCGTCGTCGGTGGTGATGATAACCTCGTCGCTCGCGGCCCGCATCTTGTTCTCCATGATGACAAGGTCCTTCGTGCGGCCGCCCAGGATCGAGATGACCCGGTTGCCGGCAGCCTTCATCGCCTGGGCGATCGGATGCGCCGGCGCGATGCCGATGCCGCCGCCGACCATGACAACGGTGCCGAGTTTTTCGATGTGCGTCGGCCTTCCCAGCGGGCCTGCCAGGTCCGTGAGGGAGGTGCCGGGCTCGAGCTTGGACAGCTCCTGCGTTGTCTTGCCAACGGCCTGCACGACGAGTTCTATCCAGCCGGCTTTCGGGTCCCCGTCGGCAATCGTCAGGGGTATCCGCTCTCCGGCTTCGCTGACGCGGAGGATGATGAACTGCCCGGCCTTTCTCTTGCGCGCGATCTCCGGGGCTTCCACTTTCATGCGGAAGACATGGGGAGTGAGGAATTCTTTTTCAAGTATTGTATTCATGGTTCCGATTATAAATGGCGTGCCATGGTGTCAAGAAATAATTGGCGTCATGTTTGTTTTTCTTGATCGGCGATAAATTTTTTCCGGTCTGCTTTCCGCGGCCCTGTGCGGAATGAAATGATCTCATGTCACGAGCCGCTATCAGCCTTCATTGAAACCGTGATGCCGGCGCCCCTGATTTCTGCTACCAAGTTTTAGCCTCTCTTTGTGATTGACCGGAACGAAAAAAATCAGTTTATTATTGGTATTGAAAAGACCCGGGCTGGGAGATGACGGACGCCTCTTTCCCCCCTATGTGAATGGAGTCTCCCAGCCCGATAAGGTCTTACGCGTTGAAGCGTAAGATGATATAGCATAAATGATATCGTATCGATAATGAAGATATTCTGAAAGCAGAGGGATACGAAAAAAGAGATCAGTTGCGACAGTGACATCCTTCCTTAATAGGTTCTGCATGTGTGATCGGTCCGCCCCCGGCTATTTCTTGAAATGACGGGAAGCGGACCTTTTTTTATGGCTATGACAGCCTCATTTCATCGGTTTGAATTCGTGAAAATAAGTTGACTTTTATACTGTATTTTTATATCTGAATAAATACAGATGGTGCGGTTACTGCTATACTGTTCAGAGTGCCGGCCTGGCCGACAAACGGGAAGGTCCGGTGCCGGAGCGTAAGCATATTCCTTTTTACATGACACGACCGTTTAAATGGAGGAGCGCTATGCAGAATATCAGCCTGGAGAATGTTCTCGATAAAGCCATCACGAGGGAGGAAGAGGCATACGATTTCTACGTGGGGCTGGAAAAGACCGTACGGGACGATGTCGCCAAAGACGCGTTGAAGTTCCTCGCTGCTGAAGAACGAAAGCACAAGGAATTCCTCGTATCATACAAGACCGGCAAGGTCGGGGCCAACGCGCTGCGGATGACCGAGGTGGTGGATTACAAGATCGCCCAGTACCTGGATAAGCCGGATATAGAAAAGGACATCCACAGTCAGGATGTGTATCTCGTGGCGGCGCACCGCGAATTGAACTCCTATAATTTCTACAAGGGTCTTGCGGACATCCAGCCGGCCGGCGATGTGAAGGATATGCTTTACAGAATGGCGAACGAGGAAATGAAGCATAAGGAGAAGGTCGAGTACCTTTACTCCAACACGGCCTTTCCTCAGACGGACGGCGGTTGATTGGGCTTGGCGGAGCCCAATTGTTTTTTGCAGTGCACTGTAATGCGGCCCCTGACTACAAAAACCAGATCATTCCCTGAAGGGGCGAAATTTCATGTAAACACGCGGATCAAGATATTGATCCGGTCTGATTGATCGCGGCGGGCGCAGTGGAAGGAAGCCTCCCCGGCCCGCGCAGGGCGTGATTTCGGGATGCACCGCATCCTTCCGTTGAGCGGAATTTATAGAAAGCGCAAATAATTCTCTATGATGAGAGGAGATGCAGATATGAAGGAAATCGTTTGCGGAATTTGCGGGGAAGTGGTTGCCGATCCCGAATCAAATTGCCCCTATTGCGGGGCGGAGCCGAACCATTTCGTCGATGGCTCCACGGTTGACAAGAAACTGTTGCGCAAGATCTACGATGACGGCGGGGCGACATACTGATCGCGGCGGTCCACTAGAAGGGCCCATGCCGGCAAGATCAACCGAAGGCAGAGCAGCCGACGGCCCGTGAGCCGGTTTGGAATGCCCTGGCATTCGACTGAGAGGAATAATAAAACGTGACACTTGAAGAAATTAGAATTGTATTGAACGGAGAGTTCCTTGTCGGCCATGACAAGCTCAACATGGAACTGACCACCGCTTTCGCGGCGGACTTGATGAGCGACGTGCTGGCTTTCGCCCGTCCGGGCTGCCTGCTGATAACCGGACTGACGACCTCCCAATCGATCAGGACCGTATACGCCCTTGATATCGCCGCGATCGTCATTTGCCGCGGAAAAACGCCCCAGGATCAGGCGATTGAAGTCGCCCGGGAGCTCAACATCCCTATAATACGGACAAAATACATCATGTTCGAGTCATGCGGGCACCTTTACGATGCCGGGATGCGGGGTTGCATCTGCGAAGTGTAATCGGGATATCATGATGGCGGAAAAACAGGGTTTCGGGGAAAGCTTCACTGTAACGGGCGGGGATTACTTCAACGCGGGCCTTGTTTCAAGCCGGATCAAGAAATTATTGAAAGAGTGCGGCATTCCCGAACAGGCCGTGCGGAAGGCTGCGGTTGTCACCTTTGAGGCTGAAGTCAATATCGTATCCTACGCCGTGACGGGAATAATCTCGGTGAAGGTGGAAAACGGCTCGATTTTCATTGAGGCGCGTGACCAGGGCGAGGGAATCCCCGATATCGAAAGCGCCCTTCTCGAAGGGTTCACAACCGCCAATGACAAGGTGCGGGAAATGGGTTTCGGCGCGGGAATGGGACTGCCGAATATTAAAAAATTCTCCGATACCTTTGAGATAGAATCGGAAATCGGGAAGGGAACCATTATCAGGAGCATGATAAAAATCCAGGAATAAGCGGAAGTGCTGTGATGGACATCGGGACAATCGCGGAAAAACTCAAGCTGAAGATTATCTGCGGAGAAAGCAGGCTCGGCGAAACGGTGACCGGGGGGTATGCCGGGGACCTTTTGAGCGACGTAATGGGGAACAGCAAAAAGGGGGACATCTGGGTCACGAGGCAGGTGCACCAGAACACGGTGGCCGTCGCCGCCCTGAAGGAGCTTGCGGCGATCGTCATTGTCCAGAACGCTTCGCCGGACGCCGATACGGTCCAGCGGGCCGAGACCGAGGGAGTCGTGCTGCTGGTAAGCGCGCAGCCGGCCTTCGAGGTCGTCGGCGAAATATACCGCCTGTTGCGCGGAGCATGACCGCACGGCCATGGCGCGGATTTACACCTGCGACCTTCATATCCACACATGCCTCTCCCCCTGCGCCGAGCTGGACATGCATCCCTCGGCGATAGTGCGGGCGGCGCTGGAAAAAAATCTTGACATCATAGCCGTATGCGACCACTGCGCTTCGGAAAACGCCCGTTATGTGATAAAGGCGGCGGCCGGCACCTCCCTTCTGGTCCTGCCGGGGATGGAGGCGACGAGCAGCGAGGAGGTTCATGTCGTGGCGCTCTTCGAAAGCATCGAAGTCCTCGGCCTTCTCCAGGAGCTGATCTACGCCAACCTGAGGGGCGAGAATGACGAGGATGTCTTCGGCGTGCAGGCCATCGTGAACGAAGCCGGCGAGGTCGAAGGCTTCAATCCCCACCTGCTGATCGGGGCGAGCGACATTCCCCTGGCGGACATCGTCGGGCGCGTCCATGAGCTGGGGGGCGTCGCGATAGCGTCGCACATAGACCGCGAAAGCTTCGGGGTGCTGGGCCAGCTGGGCTTCCTGCCTCCCGACGCGGCCTTCGACGCGCTGGAGATATCGGCCGGAACGGGAGTCGCGAAGGCCAGGAGAATGTATCCCGACCTGGATTCCTATACGTTCATAACGTCGTCCGACGCCCATTTCATCCAGGACATCGGCAAGGCGCCCGCGCGAATGCTCCTTGAGGCCCCGAGCTTCGGCGAGATCGCGATGGCGTTGAAAAAAACCGGCGGCAGAACGGTCCTGGAGGAAACATGATCGAGCTGGCTCTCCATATCCTTGATATCGCCCAGAATTCCCTCCGGGCCGGGGCGGGACTTGTCGAGATCGTCGTTGTTGAAGACCCGGAGAATGACAGGCTGGCGATAGGGGTATATGACAACGGCTGCGGGATGACCCCCGCGGAGATCGAAAAGGCCCTTGACCCGTTTTATACGACAAAGAAGGTCCGGCGTATCGGCCTCGGGCTTCCCATGCTCAAGCAGGCCGCGCTTCAAACCGACGGGTCCTTTTCCATCGAATCGGAGGCCGGAAAGGGAACACGGCTGGACGTTGTCTTCAGGTACAATCATATCGACCGGCAGCCCCTGGGCGATATCGCCGGGGCCCTGGTCGCCCTGATACTTGAAAAGCCTGAAATCGACATCCTTTTCACGTACAGAAAAGGATCGTACGAATATGTCCTGGATACCAGGGAAATCAGGGAAGGCCTCGATGGAGTGCCCATGAACAACATGGAAGTCATTGGATTGATAAGGGCCAACATAACAGAGGGGGTGCATTCCCGGATATCCTAACAAAAAATGGTGAAAATCCATCCCCAAAATTTATTACTTTCCATCTCTTCTTGTCCCGTATATTTTTTTTTGCCTGCATCGATCCCGGTGTGACCGCAGTCCTTACGTTTTCCGCATAAATTATTTGTCAGCAGTTTTTTTAATTGATAATTACATCGTTATTTTTAATGTTGACTTAAATTGGACATGAGCCTATAATACATGTCCGTATACGGAAAGCATCATTAGTGGCTGGTGGGTCGAATGCCCGGGGAGCGGCGGCAATGCCGTTCTGAAAAGTACGGCACTTCCAGTATCGGGTAACCTTAATGGTGACCGTTCCCGTTAAAGGAGGCAATTCCCCTGATTGTTGCTTCCACGACTCGCGCAATAAACTTCGAAAATACATAAAGAGTTACGGGAGGTAGACGTGGCTGGTAAAACAACTAATCAAAAAGACTCAGGTTTGGAAGAATTCTCACCGGAACAGCTCGCGAAAGTCGACGAAATCATTAAAAGCTATAAATCAAAACCGGGCGCATTGATCCCGGTTCTTGAGCAGGTGCAGGATGTGTGCGGGTACCTGCCCATGTCGCTGCAGTCCAGGGTGGCAAAGGGCTTGAATCTCCCCGTGGCCAACGTGTACGGCGTGGTGACCTTTTACTCGTTCTTCACCATGGTGCCAAGGGGCAAGCATGTGGTCAGGATCTGCCTCGGCACGGCGTGCTACGTCCGCGGCGGCCAGAAGCTGCTTGAGGCCATATCGGAGAAACTCGGCATAGGACCGGGAGAATGCACCGAGGACAGGAATTTCTCCCTGGAAACGGTGCGGTGCCTGGGAGCCTGCGGTCTCGCCCCGGCCGTGGTCGTGGATAGCGATACCCACGGGCAGATGAAAACGGCAAAGCTCGAACAAGTCCTGTCCAAGTACAAATAGGAGGACAACATGCCAAAAATAACCATAAGCGATCTAAAAAAGATAAAGGAAAAAGTCGAGAAGGAAGATCAGTTCCGCGCCGGCAATAAGCGCGTGAAACTGACCGTGCACATGGGAACCTGCGGCATCGCTTCCGGCGCCAAGGGCATCCTCGACACGTTCATGAATGAAATCAGCGAAGCCAGCGCGAACGACGTGCTTATTACCACATCGGGCTGTATCGGGATCTGCAGCAGGGAGCCTCTTGCCACCGTGGAGGTGCAGGGAAAGGAGCCGATTGTTTATGAATATCTCACGGAAAACAAGGCTCGCCAGATATTCAGGCGCCATGTCCTGAAAGGCGAGATACAGGAAGAATTCGTCCTTGCAAGGGGCAGGGAGCAGGAAGGGAGGAAGTAAATGAAAATCTTTCGGGCTCATATACTCGTATGCGGCGGAACCGGCTGCCGGGCATCCGCAAGCGAATCAGTGCATCAGGCGGTCGTCCAGGAGATCACGGCAAGAAAGCTCACCGAGGAGGTGGCGGTGGTGGAAACGGGCTGCAACGGTTTCTGCGCGGCCGGTCCCATCATGGTGATCTACCCGGAGGGAACGTTTTACCAGTACGTAAAAGTTGAAGACGTCAAGGAAATAATAGAAGAGCACATCATAAAGGGAAGGCCGGTCGTAAGGCTCATGTACAAGGAGCCCGTGACCGAGAAGGCCATACCCCACATGCTCGAGATCCCGTTTTTCGGCAAGCAGAAGCTCATCGCCCTGAAGAACAGGGGCCTCATCGACGCGGAGAAGATCGACGAGTACATTGCCCGCGACGGATACCAGGGCGCTGCCAAGGCGCTCACCGAGATGAGCCCCGACCAGGTCATCGAGCAGGTGAAGATCTCCGGCCTCCGGGGAAGAGGGGGCGGCGGTTTTCCCACCGGCATGAAATGGGGATTCGCCCGGAAGTCGCCGGGCGATATCAAGTACATTCTCTGCAACGCCGACGAGGGCGACCCCGGCGCATTCATGGATCGCTCCGTTCTCGAGGCGGACCCCCATGCCGTCCTTGAGGGCATGATCATCGGCGGCTACGCCATCGGCGCGAACAAGGGCTATATCTACTGCCGCGCCGAATATCCGCTGGCCATCAAGCGCCTCGACATAGCCATCCGGCAGGCCAAGGAATACGGCCTCCTCGGCGACAAGATCCTCGGCACCGACTACAGCCTCGACATCGAGGTGTACCAGGGCGCCGGCGCCTTTGTGTGCGGCGAGGAAACCGCCCTCATGTCATCCATCGAGGGAAAGCGCGGCATGCCGCGGCCTCGGCCCCCGTTCCCGGCGACCCAGGGCCTGTTCAAGAAACCGTCGGTTCTCAACAACGTTGAGACCTTCGCGAATATACCTCAGATCATAATGAACGGCGGCGCGTGGTACGAGGCCATCGGCACCGAGCGCTCCAAGGGAACCAAAGTCTTCGCGCTGACCGGCGCGGTCAGCAACGTCGGCCTGGTGGAAGTACCCATGGGAACCCCCATCGGAGACATCATTTTCGATATCGGCGGCGGGATACCGAACGGCAAGAACTACAAGGCCGCCCAGCTCGGCGGCCCCTCCGGCGGCTGCATCCCGGCGGAAGCGCTCAACACCCCGACCGATTATGAAGAGATCATCAAGCTCGGCGCGATCATGGGGTCCGGCGGCCTCATCGTCATGGACGAGGACACCTGTATGGTCGACACGGCCCGATTCTTCATGGAGTTCTGCCAGGAGGAATCGTGCGGCAAGTGTACGCCGTGCCGCGAGGGAACAAAGCGCATGCTGGAGATCCTCGAGAGGATCTGCCGCGGCGAGGGCAGGCATGGCGATATCGAGCTCCTGGAAGAGCTCGCCGCCATGATCAAGGACTCGGCCCTCTGCGGACTCGGCCAGACCGCCCCGAATCCCGTTCTCTCCACCATTCGCTATTTCAGGCACGAATACGAAGCCCACATATACGACAAGAAGTGCGCCGCGGCCGTCTGCTCCGGGCTGTTCAAATCGCCCTGCCAGCACGCGTGCCCCATCGAGATGGATGTTCCGGCGTACATTGCCCTTCTGCGGGCGGGCAGGCTGGATGACGCCTACAAGGTCATGCTCAAGACCAACCCGTTCCCCGGAATATGCGGCCGCGTGTGCCCGCAGTTCTGCGCGAACAAGTGCCGCAGGGGCCAGCTCGATGACCCGATGGCCATCGCGTGGCTCAAGCGCTACATCGCGGACAACGGCACGAAGCCCAAGGTGGCACCGTCGCCGGTCACCCGGAAGCAGAAGATCGCCGTCATCGGCGCAGGCCCGGCGGGCCTCACCGCGGCGAAGGATCTGGCCATCCGTGGCTACAAGGTCACCGTGTTCGAGGAGCTTCCCCACGCAGGCGGCATGATGCGCTACGCGATCCCCGAATACCGGCTCCCGAGAAACATCATTGAAGAAGAAGTGAAGGATATCGAAGACCTCGGCGTCGAGATCAAAACGAAGACCAGGGTCGGCAAGGATATTAAATACGACAAGATCAAGAAGGACTACGACGTCGTTCTCATCGCCTGCGGTGCCCACACGAGCTGGAAGCTCGAGATCGAGGGCGAAGACCTCAACGGCGTCTGGGGAGCCACCGAGTTCCTCAGGGAAGTCAACCTGGGCAAGAACGTGAAGGTCGGCTCCAACGTGGCCATCATCGGCGGCGGCAATTCCGCCATCGACGCCGCCAGGACCGCCGTCAGGCTCGGCGCGAAGAACGTCACCGTCCTCTACCGCAGGGAGCGGAAGGACATGCCGGCCTGGGAAAACGAGATCGTGGCGGCGGAGCACGAGGGCGTGAAGATCGAATACCTCGTGGCGCCCGTGAAGCTTACCGGCGAAAAGGGCAAGCTCAAGGGAGTCGTGTGCCAGAGGATGAAGCTCGGCGAATTCGACCGGTCAGGCAGGCGCAAGCCCGTTGCCATACCCGGCAGCGAGTATACCCTCGCCGTCGATACCATCATACCGGCGATCTCGCAGTCAACCGACGCGTCGTTCATTCCCGATGATTCGGACGTGAAGAAGAACAAGTACGGCGCGATCCAGCTGGCCGCCAAGACCAAGAACAGGACCACGGCGGACGGCGTCTACGTCATCGGCGACGCGGCCTCCGGACCCGCTACGGTTGTCGAGGCCATCGGCATGGGGCACAGGGTCGCCGAAGATATCGATGCCGACATCAGGAAGAAGAACAACGAGCCGGCGTACAAGGCGCCCGCTGAGGAAGTCATCGATATCCCCTTCGAGGTGGACGAGGCCGTGGTAACCCCCAGGGCCGCCATGCCCGAGCTGGAAGCGGGGAAGAGGATCGCGAGCTTCGTCGAGGTGGAGCTGGGATATTCGAAGGACGCAGCGTGCAAGGAGGCATGCAGGTGCATGCGTTGTGACGGCGGGGAATAGCATCCCGCCGGCGTGTTTCAAGAGCGGAAACAGGCAGGACCCGGAACAGAGTTGGTGCGGATAAACCGGGGATGTCTTTTATGATACTAGTAATTAATGGAGGAAACTATGGAACTGGTCATTGATGGCAAAAAATGCGAGTTCAGACAAGGCCAGACGATATATGAAGTGGCGAAGGAAAACGGGATCCATATCCCCGTGCTCTGCCACCATGATCAGATAAAGCCGGTGGGCGCCTGCAGGGTCTGCGTCGTGGAGGTGGAGAAGGCCAGGTCCCTGGTCGCTTCCTGCGCCGCTCCCGCCGACAACGGCATGGTCGTGCACACCGCCACGAAGCGCGTCCTCGACGCCCGTAAGATAGTGGTGGAGCTTCTCCTGAAGCAGGGGCACCACAACTGCATCACCTGCGAGAGAAACGGCGCCTGCGTTCTCCAGGACCTCGCCTATTCCCTGGGCATCGAGACCCCGCGGTTCGAGGGCCCCGAGGAGATGAGAGAGGTCGAGCAGGCGAACGAGATGATCGTCCGGGACATGAACAAGTGCGTGCTCTGCGGCCTCTGCGTCCGCGCCTGCAACGAGATACAGGTCAACCAGGTCCTCGATTACACCGGCCGGGGCCCCACCGCCATGGTCGGCCCGGCCTTCGGCCAAGCCTATGAAAACTCATCCTGCGTCTTCTGCGGCGAATGCATGAGGGTCTGCCCCGTGGGGGCGATCTACGAGAAGCAGGGGCGCTTCATGGGAAGGGAGAGAGACCTGGAAAAGGTCAGGACCACCTGCGGTTACTGCGGCGTGGGGTGCCAGATGGACATCAATATCAAGGGCAACAATATCGTGAAGATCACGACGCCCCGGGAGACGGCGCCGCCCCCCAACAACGGCAGCCTCTGCATCAAGGGCCGTTTCGGATACGATTTCGTGGGCCATCCCGACAGGCTGAAGAAGCCGATGATCAGGGACAACGGCGAGCTCAGGGAAGCCTCCTGGGACGAGGCCATGGGATATGTCGCGGACAAGCTTTCAGCCATCAAGGCCAAGCACGGCCCGGACGCCATCGCCGGCTTCTCGTCGGCGCGGTGCACCAATGAAGAGAATTACCTCTTTCAGAAATTCATGCGCGCGGTGATCGGGACCAATAACGTCGATCACTGCGCCCGGCTTTGACACAGCTCCACTGTGGCCGGTCTGGCCACCGCATTCGGTTCCGGAGCAATGACGAACTCAATTGCCGACATGGAGGAATCAAACTGTTTCCTGATAACGGGGACGAACACGACGGAAAACCACCCTGTTATCTCGAATTTTATCAAGCGCGCCGTGACACAGCGCGGGGCGAAGCTCATACTTGCCGACCCCCGGGAAATAGAGCTGGCGAAATTCGCGACGGTATGGATACGCCAGAAGCCCGGCACTGATGTCGCCTGGATCAACGGCCTCATGAACGTCATTATAAGCGAGGGCCTGCTCAACGAGAAATTCGTCGCCGAGCGGACAGAGAATTTCGAGGCGGTCAAGGAAGTGGTGAAGAAGTACACGCCTGATTACGTCGAAGGGATCACGGGAATCCCGGCGGAGGACCTGAAAGAGGCGGCCCGGCTCTACGCCACGTCGCCGGCCTCGGCCATCGTGTATGCCATGGGTATCACCCAGCATATCAACGGCACGGACAACGTGAAGTCCCTGGCGAACCTCGCCATGATCACCGGCCAAATCGGCCGTCCCGGCACGGGCGTGAACCCCCTACGGGGCCAGAACAACGTCCAGGGCGCCTGCGACATGGGGTGCCTGCCCGGCAACACGCCGGCGTACAAGAAGGTGAACGTGGACGAGGAGCGCAAAATCTGCGAGGATGCATGGGGCGTGAAGCTTCCTTCAACCCCGGGCCTTACCATACCGAAAGTCATCGACGGAGCGGCAAAAGGGACAATCAAGGCTCTCTATGTCATGGGCGAAAATCCAATGATGTCGGATCCCAATATGTCTCACCTCGAACACGCGTTGAAGAACCTGGAGCTCTTAATCGTCCAGGACATATTCCTTAACGAGTCCAGCGCATACGCGCACGTGGTGCTGCCGAGCGCGGCCTGGGGCGAGAAGGAGGGCACCTATTCCAATACCGAGCGAAGGGTCCAGCTCATTCGGAAGGCGGTTAACGCGCCGGGTGAGGCAAAGCCTGATTGGGAAATCATCTCGGCTCTGGCCGGTAAAATGGGAGCCCCCTGGAAATACGCCAATGCGCAGGCGGTATTCGATGAAATCAACAAGGTCACGCCATCCTATGCGGGCATCACCTATGAGCGCATCGAGAATGTCGGCATCCAGTGGCCCTGCCCCACCAAGGAGCATCCGGGCACGCCGATCCTCCATGCTGTCGCGTTTACCAGGGGCAAGGGGCTCTTCTCGGTCTGCGAGCACATTCCGCCCGCGGAACAGACGGACAAGGAGTATCCCTATATCCTGACGACCGGAAGGATCCTGTACCAGTACCACACGGCCACCATGAGCCGGCGGTCCAAGGGCCTCGTGTCGAGGACGCCCGAGGCGTTCATCGAGATCAATCCGGCCGATGCGGACAAACTGGGTATCGGTCACGGTGACAGGGTCCAGGTGACGAGCCGCAGGGGGTCCATCGAAGTCATGGCCGAGGTTTCCGACAGGTGCGACGAGGGAGTTGTTTTTATCCCGTTCCATTACCAGGAGGCGGCGGTGAACCGGCTCACCAACAACGCGATAGATCCGGTGGCCAACATACCGGAGTTCAAGGTCTGCGCGGTCAAGGTTCGGGCGATGGCGTAGGAAAGGGGATTGTGATGCCGGCGGACGGGTGGGTCTCCTGCATGGTTACAGCAGGTCCGCGGGCATTGACCTTAATAGTTTTAACGACATAAAATTAAATTTGGAGGAAAAATGAGTAACGAGAATCTGGAATCTAAAAGATGGCTCATAGCCATCGCGGCGATCGTCATGCAGCTCTGCCTCGGTACGGTCTACGCTTGGTCAGTATTCAAAAAACCGCTTATGGGAATGCATGGCTGGTCGGAAACCTCGACCCAGCTCACATTCATGATGCTTATGCTTATCATCGGCCTTTCGGCGGCCTTCGGCGGCACCCTTGTCGATAAAAAGGGCCCCCGTTTTGTGGCCACGATAGGCGGCATTCTGTTCGGTGTGGGTACTCTCATCGCCGGCCTGGGCGACCAGATGGGCAATATTTATCTGCTCTATCTCGGTTTTGGCGTTATTGCCGCCCTGGGCAACGGCTTCGGGTACGTGACCCCCATCGCCACCCTCATTCGCTGGTTCCCTGACAAGCGGGGCCTGGTAACCGGACTGGCCGTCATGGGCTTCGGCGCCGGCGCCTTTTTCATGGGGCAGATCGCTCCCGCCATGATCAAGAGCTTCAAGGTCGTCGAGACGGTCGGAGGGGCGGAAAAGGCCGTCAGCTCCGGCGTGGCCATGACCTGGTATATCTGGGGTATAATTTTTCTTATCCTCGTGACCGGCGCGGCGCAGTTTTACAAGAACCCTCCGCAGGGATGGCTGCCCAAGGGCTTCACCCCCGCCAAAAGCGCGGTGTCCGCGGCTGATTCATACCAGTTCGGCGAAGCGGTCAAGAAGCCCCAGTGGTGGATGCTCTGGGCGATGCTTTGCCTCAACGTGTCGGCAGGTCTCGGTCTTATTTCCCAGCTGTCTCCCCTGTCACAGGAGCTTTACAAGCCCCTGGTTGACCCGTCGGTCACCGGCGAAGATCTCGTGAAGGTCCTGGCGGCAGCGGGCGGAATGGTTGTGGCCGTTACGGCGATATTCAACGGCCTTGGCAGGCTCTTCTGGGCCAAGGTTTCGGATAATATCGGGCGCAGAATGGTCTTCATGATCATGTTCGCGACCCAGGCCATCCTCTACATTCTGGTGGGGATGGGCCTTATCCCCAACTATTACCTGTTCATGGTCGTAGGCTGTTACCTCCTCGCCTGCTACGGCGGCGGATTCGCCACCATGCCGGCCTTTGCGGCGGACGCATTCGGCCCCGGCTACATCGGCAAGGTATACGGGTTCATGCTAACCGCGTGGAGCGTGGCGGGAATAGTCGGACCCCTTGTATTCGCGAGCCTGAAGGATCAGGCCCTCTTTATAGCCGCCGGTCTCCTGGTGGTCGGCCTCCTCATAGCCATCGTGTACAAGCCGCCTACGAAAAAGACCGCCTAGTAGTCAGTATTGACTGCATGCGGAAAGGACAGGGCCGAGGGAAAATTCCCGGCCCTGTTTTTTTATGTGCGCCCGGCGCAATCGCTCCAGGGTCGTATGGGAGAGAACCGGAAAGGGACGCCGTGTTCAGCGGCTTTCTCACGAGGATTGACAGCAGTTGCAGGGTCATAACACAAAAAAACGTCCGGACAGGACGTTTTTTCAAAAACCGCGCCGCTCGCCGCTGCGGCTGCAATGCCGGCGTTTCCGCAGCCATGGGCGGGGAAGGTATTCTTCGGATCTTTCTTGTATCGCGGCGGTTAATAACCGCCGGAAATGTAATTTTTCAGTTGCTCATTTTCAAATTGGGCGCTCTCAAGAAGGTTCTTGAGAAGGTCGCCTATTGAAACGATGCCTATGATCTTTTCGCCATCCATGACGGGTATATGTCTCACCCGCTTTTCGGTCATGTAGGTCATTACTTTTTCAAAATGCTCGTCTTTCTGAACAGAATAGACTTTATTAAGCGGGGTCATGACATCTTTGGCCAGTATCTTCGCGTACTCCTGGCCTTTGTTCCCAACGGTCCTGAGCACGTCCCTTTCGGACACAAGGCCGGTGAATTTGCCGCTATCGTCCAGTACCACAAGAATTCCTATGCGCTTCTCGTTGAGAATGGCAAGGCATTCGACCAGTGTCTTCTTCTCATTGATGGTGTAAATATCGGCTGCTTTTTTGGTTAATAGGTTCTGTATTACCATGGGTCTCTCCTTGGTGATATTGATTATTGAAATTAAATACCGCCAATAGCGTACTTAAAAATATACGCGTACGCGTTGATTGACAATGAGCGTCATACTATGAGGGATTTTAAAATGTTTGTCCACCATTTTTTTTCGCTGGGATGTCGGGGGCCTGTGGCGGTGTGAACATCCTGCGGGGAAGAAGGATCTGGCAGTGGATCTCCGCGGGGTAAGGATAAATCATCGACTTGTTGATACACGACCGGTGTCCATGGCCGCGAAAGCCGTTTTTATCTTTTCTTTCCCCTCAAGAAATCGACCAGGGCCTTGTTGAGGGTTCTGACCGCCTGCTGGGCGCAATGGCCGGCGTCTTCAGGCATGTCGCCTAAATGTTCCAGGATGGCCTCATGGCTGATCGCGGCGCACTCTTTCACGGTTTTTCCCCTGGCCAGTACCGTGGCGGCCGAGCCGACCGCGTGCGATGTCATGCAGCCGTCCGTGGCATAGGTGATCCCTTCTATTCTTTTGTTTCGTATTTTGAGAAAAAACTCGATCGTATGCCCGCAGTGGTCCGTCGTTTTGGCGTGACCGTCCGGTTTTTCGAGTGTCCCGTAATTTCTCGGAGCGGTTATGTATTCTAGCGCTTTTTTTGAGTAACCGCCGATTGCCTCTTCAGCGGGAATGCCGCCCGTTGTTTCATTGATGACGTGCTTTTCTTCCATGATCTGATCCCTGGTTGGCTTTTACAAATATGCCTGGTATCTATTGAAACGACATTTTGAAACGGCATTTCCCTCTGTCAATTATTAATAATCCAGGGCCCCCATAAGGGGGGATGCCATATTTTACAGATATATCTTGACGTATTGATTCCCGGGGCGACAGTTGTGATAATGAAATATTTGCTCGGTTCAGGGGTATTCATCTGATGGACAGGATACAAGGCCGTTACAAGCTTATCATCATCTCTATCCTGGTTGTGTTCTGCCTGTCTCTCGTCACCGTTTTTTACGGCATTCTCCATGTCAATACCGTTATTACGCATTTTTTTTATATCCCCATCATTATGGCTTCCCTCTGGTGGGGCAGGAGGGGGATTGCGGTCGCGGTTTTCCTGGCGCTGTCCCTTGTCGCCGCCCACCTCCTCATGGCGCGCTACTATCCGACCGTCGACGATTATGTAAGGGCCTTCATGTTCATTGTCCTCTCCGTCGTGGTCGCCCTGCAGAGCGAGCGCATCAGTCGGACCCAGGAGCGCATGCGGCACTTCAACCTAGTGGTCCGGTCGATCCGCGACATCAACCACCTCATAACAAAGGAGAAGGACCTCCGAAAACTAATCGGCGGGATATGCGAAAAACTGATTAAGAACCGCAGCTATAATTACGCGTGGATAGCCCTGACCGATGAGAACTCGCGCATGGTGTGGACGGCCGAGGCCGGACTCGGCGAATCCTTCCGCCCCGTTGAAGAGATGCTCCAGAAAGGGACGATGCCCCTGTGCGCCCGCCGCTTCGATAGGGAGCCGGGCGTTATAAAGACCGGGGACCCGTCGGTTGATTGCGCAGGGTGTCCCCTTTCGTCGCTTTACGCCGAACAGGGAAAGATGACCATCGGCATCAATCCCGGCGGGCGCATCAGGGGGATCCTCTCCGTTTCCATCCCCGAAGACCTGATCGGGGACCACGATGAGCAGGTCCTGTTCGAGGAAATCGCCGACGACATCGAGTATGCCCTGGGCGGCATTGAGCTCCGTGACGAGCACGAGAACACCCTGGAGGAGTTCAAGGAAAGCGAAGAGCGGTTCCGCTCCATCATCGAGAACGCGCCCTTCGGCTATTACCGCGTCGACACGGGCGGTTTCTTCGAATACGTCAACCCGGAATGGGAGCGCATGCTCGGCATTTCGCGCGACGATATCATCGGGAGGCATTTCGGTGTCGTCCATCCCGGGGAGGGGAGGAGGCAGATGGAGAATGAGACCGGACGCGTCCTCCGGGGGGAGACAGTCCGGGGCGAGTTCGGCATGGTCCGCAAGGACGGCACCATGATCTACCAGACCTATTACAGCCAGCCCCTCTATCACCACGGCGGGATCGTGGGCGCTGAGGGGTTCCTCAATGACATCACCGAGCGGAAAAGCGCCGAGCTGGCGCTGCGGAGGAGCCGGCGCATGCTCTCCCAGATCATCGAGGGGAGCCCCATCCCCGCCTTCGTAATCGACGAGGAGCACCGCGTCACCCACTGGAACAGGGCCTGCGAGATACTCACCGGCTTTTCGTCGGAGGAAATGGTCGGGACGCGGCGCCAGTGGGAGCCCTTCTACCCCGAGAAGTTCCCCACCCTGGCCGACATCATCATATCCGACCGCCTGGGACAGGAAGGGGCGGGGCAGTTCGACGGAGAATTCAAAGAATCCCATGTCCTGGAAGACGCCAGGGTGGCGGAGCGGTTTTTCCCGTCCCTGGGGAAGCGCGGCAAGTGGCTCTCGATGACGGCGGCCGTCCTTCGGGAGGCCGAGGGGAACATCACTGGCGCCATCGAGACCATCCAGGACGTCACCGAGCGCAAAAAGGCGGAGGACGAAAAAATCAGGGCCTATACCGAGCTTGAGCAGATATTCAACTCCACGCCGGTGGGGATGCGCGTCATCGACCGGAACCACGTCATCCTACACCTGAACCGGCGCTTCATGGACATGTTCGACCTTGACGCGCGGCACTTTGCCCGGAGCGGCCAGGCCGACTGGGACCGGGAGATCCTCAAGGCCGACCGCGTGCTGATGAAGCGGATCCTGTCCGGTAAACGCTACGTGGAGTACGAGATCAGGACGGTCGTGAACGATGAAGAGGCCGTCTTCATCGTCCATGCGTCGCCCTACTTTTCCAAGGAAGGGAATGTCATCGGCATGATCGAGAACTTCACCAACATCACCGAGATGCGGAACCTCCAGAACGGCATCATGCGCATCGCCGAGATCGAGCGCCAACGCATCGGCCAGGACCTCCATGACGGCCTGGGGCAGAACCTCACGGCGGTCACCTTCCTCATCGAGGCGCTGAAGGAAAAGACGGCGGAGCGCTTCAAGGTGGGAATCCCGGATATCGAGAACATCGAGACCATGATCCGTGACGCCATCGTGCAGACGAGGAGCCTGTCGCGGATGCTGAGCCCCGTCGAGATGGAGAAGAACGGCCTCCGCTCCGCCCTGGACGAGATGGCGGCCTCGACGGAAAAAATCTTCCACGTATCGTGCAAGGTATACCAGGACGGCAATTTTTTCGTCAATGACAACCAGGCGGCCACGCACCTCTTTTACATTGCCCGGGAGGCGGTGACCAATTCCATCAAGCACGGAAAGGCCGGGAGCATTCACATTCATCTTGTCGCCAACAGCCAGATGCTCAGGATCGTGATACAGGACGACGGCGTGGGCGCCCATGAGAAGAAGAACACGGGCCTGGGCCTGCGCATCATGCGCTACCGCGCCGGTATCATCGGCGCCGATTTTCATGCCGGCAACCGCGAGCACGGCGGTTTCGAGGTCAGGGTGCAGATGAAGCCGTGACGGCCGCTCCTTTCCCGTGCTGCGATAAAAAAGTGATTGATAAGGGGCCGCGGATGGATTATTCGTCTCATGATCATGACGCCGCGGCCGGTGCGTCTGTCCGATACCCCGCGCCGGCCGGGGACGCGGCGTGAGTTCAAGGGGGAAGGCCATGGTCCTGGGCGATCTGCTGTTGAAACATGCGAAGGAGAATCCCTCCGCGGAAGCCATCGTGTTCAAGGAGGTGCGGCTGAACTACGGCACCTTCAACCGCGAATCGGACCGTATCGCCGCGGGACTGCTGAAGATGGGAATCTCAAAGGGGGACCGCATCGGGATATATCTCTCCAGCAGGCCCGAATTTCTCTTCATATACCTTGCCGCGGCCAAGATCGGCGCCATCGCGGTGCCCGTGAGCTGGCGCTTCACCCCGCCGGAGATCAAGTTCGTCATCAACGACGCGGGTATATCGCTTCTTTTCACCATGGCCGGCTTTTCCGGCATGGACTTCCTGAAAAACCTTGAACAGATACGGCCGGAGACCCCGTGCCTTAAGCATGTCGTGATCCTCGACGGGGGCGCTCCCGGCGCCGCCATGACCCCCTACGTGCACCTGCTGCGGGAGCCGGACCATTCCCTGCGCAAGGCGTCGGCGTCCGTGTCGCCGGATGACACGGTCCTCCTCCTGTACACGTCCGGCACCACGGGGGTGCCCAAGGCGGCCATGCTCACCCACGGCAACCTAATCGCCTATTCCGAGGGGATGATCTCCTCGTCCGGAGCGGAGAATGGCGATTCGGTGCTCCTCAACGTGCCCATGAACCACGTGGGGGGCGCGGTCATGGCCATGATGTGCTGCCTGTACCTGGGCAACAAGCTCGTGCTGATGGACGCCTTCGTGCCGGAGGAGACGCTGAAAACGATTGAACGGGAAAAGATAGCCGTTATCGGCCAGGTGCCGGCCCAGTACGCCCTGGAGCTCATCAACCCCATTGTCGGGAAGTGCGATTTCAGCTCCGTCAAGATCGCCCTGGTGTCCGGGCAGTCATGCCCGGCGGACCTGATCTCCCGGATCAGGGAGAGGATGGGGGTCCTGCCACGCAACGCCTACGGCCTCACCGAGGTGAGCGGCGCCATCACCTTCACGCGGCCCGATCACGGGGAGGAAAAGATACGGAACAGCGTTGGCCGTCCCATGGAAGGGATAACAATCGCCGTCATGGACGATAAGAACAACCCGCTCCCGGCAGGCAGCATCGGCGAAATCGCCGTGGCGGGCCCCACGGTGATGAAGGGCTACTGGAACAGGCCGGACGAGAACAGGAAGGCCTTTGACGAGAAGGGATTCTTCCGCACCGGCGACATGGGCATGATCGACGGGGAGGGATTCCTGGTCCTGAGCGGCAGGAAAAAGGAGATGTATATCCGCGGCGGCGAGAACGTGTATCCGCCGGAGGTGGAGGAGGCCATCGCGAAGCACCCCAACGTCATGATCTCGGCAGTGGTGGGGCGGCCTGACCCGGTCATGGGCGAGGTGGGGCGGGCCTATATCATCCCGAAGCCCGGCACGGCCATCACGCCGGAGGAGATCAAGGCCTTTCTCGCGGACAAGCTGGCCAAGTTCAAGATCCCCGAAGACATAATCTTCCGCAACAACCTGCCGGTTTCGCCCATAGGCAAGGTAAAGAAACTGGACCTGTACGAGGAGATCGGCAGGGAGTTTAAGATGAAATGATCCCACTAACATTATACATGGTGTGAAAATAGCAAAAACTTGGTATTGACTTGCACCTTGTCCGATAGTATTATAACCATGAAGATAGGTAACGGGCGTTTTCATGGGCTTTGACCCTCCCGTGGCAGGCGCCCGGAAATGGCGGTGCATAACGTGCAAGGGCAGTTGATTCCAGAATATGACGCAAAACCGAACATGTCAGAGAAATCGTTGGAACACAAGAAAATTCTGATCGTAGACGACCATCCCCTGCTGCGCCAGGGCATCAAGCAGGTCATCGAGATCGAAGAGGACCTGAAGGTCATCGGCGAGGCGTCGAGCGCCAACGAGGCCATCGATATGATCAACCGCGACAAACCGGATATTGCCATCGTGGACATCACCCTGGCCGGCAACGTGAGCGGCATCGAGCTGGTAAAGTCGATAAACGAGCGTTTTCCCGAGATCAAGTCGCTGGTCCTCACCATGCACGACGAGTCCCTCTATGCCGAGCGCGCCATACGGGCCGGCGCCCGGGGCTATATCATGAAAGAGGTGGCGTCGAAGAACATCATTAACGCCATCCGCACCATACTCAACGATGAGCTGTTTTTAAGCGAAAACATATCCAAGAAGATCATAGATAAGCTGGTACGGGGGTCGGCCGACACCATCGGCATATCCGTTGAGAACCTGAGCAACCGGGAATTCGAGATATTCCAGCTTATCGGGAACGGCTTCAGCACCAAGGAGATGGCGAAAAAGCTGAATCTTAGCATATACACGGTTGAAAGCCATAAAAAAAACATAAAAGAAAAGCTCAAGCTTAAGAATTCCTCCGACCTTGCCAAATACGCCATACAGTGGGTGATCATGCAGAATAAGTAGTCTCCCTATGGGGACGCGGGTCCCGGAGGCTCACACATTTTTTTCCCAGCCGCACGGTATCCTCATGAGCCGGACGATGTGCCCCTTGTTTTCCCTTGTCGTAACGTAAGTTTTCCCCGCTGAATCAATGATTTCTTGACAGGGCCGTGAAGCTTTGATTTATTGCTGATTAAGACGTCCGTGCGCATTCAATCCACTCATACTGAGGTTTGCAACTGATGAAAGTGCCTTTCAAGGCGAACATCAGCACCAAGCTTGTTATCAGCCTCATGTCAGTTGTAGCCATCAGCGGTATAAGCTCCATTTTGCTCAGCCGCTATCTCATCATCGACAACGTGGTTGGACAGGCCTATGAAGAGATGCAGAGCCACCTTAACACGGCCCGGCATATATACAATGAACGAATTCAGCTGATCAGCCTTTTCATCAACCACCTGTCATCCCTGGGGTATCTTCAAAGCGCCATCATCCAAAATAACCGTCCCCTGATGATAGAAAAGCTCAGGGAAGTGAAAAACGAGCTCGCCATAGATATCATGACGATTACCGACGGGACCGGCAGGGTCATTGCGCGCGCCAACAGTTTCGACGGCTACGGCGATGATATGAGCGGGGACCGCTTTGTCCGGTATGTCCTCGAGAATAAAAAACCGTGCTCCGGCACCGATATCATGGCAAGGGAATATCTCATCCGTGAAAGCAAAATGCTCGCGGACCGGGCGTTCATAAGGCTTTATCCCACGCCCCGTGCGCGTTCTCTCGACAAGGCCTATGAGTACAACGGCATGTGCCTGAAAGCCGCAGCCCCGGTGATGAGCGAAGGGCGGCTTGTGGGCGTGATCTACGGCGCGAAGCTGCTGAACAGGAACTATGAGCTGGTGGATGGGATCAAAAAGCTCCTCTTCAGGGACGAGCGTATAGGCGGTTTCGATATCGGCACCCTGACCATTTTCATGGACGATATAAGGATATCCACCAATGTAAAGATGGACGACGGCGGGAGGGCGGTGGGGACGCGGGTGTCGGAAGAGGTCTACCGGCAGGTATTTGAAAAAGGCAATGTGTGGCTTGACAAGGCCTTCGTGGTCAATAACTGGTACATTTCCGGCTACAGCCCGATCTATGACATCGACCGAAAAGTCATCGGCATACTCTATGTGGGCATCCTCGAGGAGAAATACAACAGGATTTCCCGCAACGCAACCATCTTTTCTCTCGTTGTCATCCTGGTGTCCGTGGGCGTCGCCGCGCTCCTGTCGATCTACCTGGTCCGGGGGATCATCACGCCGATCCGCCACCTGGTGTCAGCCTCACAGCAGATGGCCGATGGCGATTATACCAGGAAAATCGAGGTCATCTCCACCGATGAAATGGGGTACCTCTGCACGACATTCAACAGGATGATCGATGCCATCGCGGACCGGGACCGGAAGCTGAAAGAACGGACCGAAATGCAGGTGGCCCAATCGGAAAAACTGGCCTCCCTGGGACGACTCGCTTCGGGGATTGCCCATGAAATCAACAACCCGTTGACGGGTGTGCTGTCCTTCAGCCAATCCCTCTATGAAGAGATCAAGGATCCGGCGCACAGGGAAGATCTCAAGGTCATCATCGATGAGACCATGCGGTGCCGTGATATCGTCAGGGAAATTCTTGATTTCGCCCGTGAGACCAGGATCGATAAGAGACCGGGAAGCATAAACAGGGTTATTATAGACTCGTTCGCGATACTGGAAAAGCACGGCAATTTTAAGCATATAAAGATTAAAAAAGATTTGGCAGAAAATCTCCCGGAGATTAATATAGATGTCAATCAGATCAAATCCGTTTTCAACAACCTGGCGGTAAACGCGGCCGACGCGATGTATGACGGCGGCGAACTGACCGTGAAGACGAGGTTTGACCCGGCGGGCAATAAGATAATCGCCACGGTTTCCGATACGGGCATGGGCATAAAAAAGGAAGATCTTTCGAAAATTTACGATCCCTTTTTTACGACCAAGGAAACCGGCAAAGGGACCGGGCTGGGCCTGTCGGTCACCTACAGCATCATCCAGCGTCACAACGGGACTATCGGCGTGGAGAGCGCGGAGGGGAAGGGCACCGTGTTCACCATCGAGTTCCCCGTCGACGCGGGGGACGCCGCGGCGAAAGTCAACGAGTGATCACCATTTGAGGAGAGGCATGGATCCCACAACTAAAATACTCATCATCGACGACGAGGATATCGTTGTGAGAAGCTGCCTCAGGATCCTCAAAAACGACTCCTACGAGATAGACTCGGCCCGTTCCGGGGACGAGGGCCTCCGTCTCACTAAGGAAAAGGACTATGATATCGTCATTACGGACCTGAAAATGCCCGGTCTGACCGGCATGGATGTGCTGGCCACGCTGAGGAAGAACAAACCGGGGGTGACCGTCATCATTTTTACCGGTTACGCGACCGTGGAAAACGTCCGGGAGGCCCTCAAGATGGGCGCCTTTGACTACATTCCGAAGCCCTTCACCAACGAGGAACTCAGGTCCGTGGTTGACAACGCGGTGAAGTCCCGCGAGAAGAGCTCGGACGCCGACATGCTCGACCTGATGGCCATCGTTTCCCACGAGATGAAGAGCCCCGTATCGGCGGTTCACTCCACCGCGGAGACTTTATACCGGGGATACCTGGGGAACCTCGATTCGGAACAGCAGAAGACCGTTGAGAAGATCCTGCGCAACTGTCAGTACCTTGAGGACATCATCCGAAGCTACATCGACCTTTCGAAAATGGATATAGACAAACTTGAATCCTTCTCGCAGAACATCGACCTGGTCGCCGACGTCATCCAGCCGGTCATCGAGATACCGGAATACGCGGACAATCTGAAAAAAATGCCGATCCTCACCGAGTACGCGGTCAGGCCGCGGGTGAACGGCGACCCGAATCTCTTGAAGATCGTGGTGACCAATCTCGTCAATAACGCGATTAAGTACGGGAACGAGAAGACCCCGGTGAGGGTCAGCGTCACCGGGGAGAAGGACGCCGTACGGGTGTCGATACGGAACGAGGGCGTCGGGATATCCCGGGAGGATATGGATCAGCGCCTGTTCGAGAAGTTCGGCCGCCTCAAGCAAAAAGGAACCGAGGGCGTCAAGGGCTCGGGCCTCGGCCTTTACATATGCAGGAAGATCGTTGAAAAACATCACGGCCGGATATGGGTCGAATCAAAGGCGGGCGAGTATGCCGACTTCTGCTTCACCCTGGACAAAAAAAACGCGGCGCCAAGGGCGCATCTCAAGGAGGATTTTGATGCAGAACGATAAGCGTATCCTGATAATCGATGATGATCCTGATTTATTGTCGTCGCTGAAGATTACCCTGGAGTCAGCCGGTTACCGGGTCCTTGCCGCGGGAAGTGCCGCCGAGGGGGTAAAGCTTTTTACGGAAAACAATCCTGATCTGATCTTTTCCGATATCATGATGGAAAAGATTGATGCCGGAATACGCCTCGTCCGCGAAATCCGGGAAAAAAACAAGAAAGTCCCCATCTATCTCCTGAGCGATATCGGCAGGCTCACGGCCACCAACCTGGATATCCATGAGATCGGGGCAAGCGGGACGCTGCAGAAGCCCTTTGACCCGGATGAAGTGCTGCGAATCGTCCGGCAGAACGTCGGCGAATAGGCTTAACGGAATATTACAAGCACAAGATTCTCGCAGAGGCGCAGGGACGCAGAGGGGATAGGGTTTGATTGCGGCATGATAATCAAAGCTTTCTCTGCGATTTAGCGATTCTGCGAGAGGCCTTCTCCGCGAGAAACATTTTTTTATATTTTTTAATCCGAATCACTTTATCGCGGCGAGACATCTCCAGGTCGGCCGGGATGCTGGATAATCACATAATCACTATTGTATTAAATGAAATTGTTATTGCAATCTGACGGAATATGGTTTCTCCTGTGACCGTTATCGTTAGTCATATTTAATAAAAAAAGGGATGGTCGACGGATTACATTTTCTATACTTTAAACTATAAAAGGGAGGCGTCACCATGGCGGATCCCGTTGAAAACTGGAAGAGGAAGTATCCGAAGAAGTTCGCATTAGAAGAGGACATATTCAGCCATATCCACAGGGGCGAAAGGATATTCATCAGCACCGGCTGCGGCGAGCCGCAGTACCTGGTTCAGGCCCTTACCCGCTATGTCGGCTCAAACCCCAGGGCCTTTGCCGAAGCCCAGGTGATGCACGTGTGGACCCTCGGCGTCGCCCCCTACGCAGACCAGCAGTTCGACTATAATTTCAGGCACAACTCCTTTTTCATCGGCGATAACACCAGGAATTCCGTGAACACCGGCCTGGCCGACTACACGCCCATTTTTCTTTCCAATGTGCCGGGCCTGATGAGGAGCGGCCGCATCCATATCGACGTGGCCCTTATCCAGACCTCCCTGCCCGACGTGAACGGCTTCGTGAGCCTGGGCGTCAGCGTGGACATTTCCAAGGCGGCCATCGAAAAGGCGGGGATCATCATCGCGCAGATAAACGAGAAAATGCCGCGGGTGCACGGCGATTCGTTTATTAACATAAAGGACATCGATTTCGTCGTTCACCATGACGAGGAACTTCTCGAGTATTCGCCCAAGGTGCCGGGGAACACCGCCCAGGAGATCGGCAAGTACGTGTCCCGCATCGTGAGCGACGGGGACACGATACAGCTCGGGTACGGAAGCCTCCCCAACGCGATCCTGTACAACCTTAAGGACAAGCGGCACCTGGGGGTTCACACGGAGCTCCTCACCGACTCTATGGTCGAGTTCATCAGGGACGGGATCATCGACAATACCCGGAAGGTCGTCAACCGCGGCAAGACCGTCGCGGCGTTCTGCATGGGCTCGCGCCCGACCTACGAGTTCATTAACGACAACCCGCTGATCGATTTCCGCTCCATCGATTACACCAATGACCCCACGGTCATAGCCGCCATCGACAACATGACTGCCATCAACAGCGCTCTCCAGGTCGACCTGACCGGGCAGGCCACGGCGGAATCGATCGGGAGCACCTTCTACAGCGGGATCGGGGGGAGCGCCGATTTCATGAGGGGCGCGGTTCTCTCGAAGGGAGGCAAGAGCATCCTGGTGATGCAGTCCACGGCGCGGAACGGCGAGGTGTCCCGCATCGTGCCGTTCCTTGAAACCGGCGCCGGCGTCACCATGAACCGCGGCGACATCCATTACATCGTGACGGAATACGGCGTGAGCTACATCCACGGTAAAAACATCCGGGAGCGGGCCATGGACCTCATCGGCATCGCCCATCCCCGATTCAGGCCCTGGCTCATCGAGGAGGCGAAGCGCCTGAACCTGATCTACCGCGACCAGGCCTTCATTCCCGGGGAGAAGGGCGAGTACCCGGAGCACCTGGAGACGACGAGGCGCGCCAGGTCGGGCGTTAAGGTCTTCATGAGGCCGGTGAAGATCAGCGACGAGGACCTGGTGAAGGATTTCTTCTATTCGCTCTCGGACAAGAGCCTGCAGCGCCGCTTCATGACGGTGCACAAGGACATCCCCCACAAGATGCGGCAGAAATTCGTGGTGATCGATTACACGAAGGAGATGGTGATCCTGGCCTGCGTCACCAAGAACGACATGGAAGTGATCGTCGGCATAGGGCAGTACGTGAAATGGCATGACAAGAACTACGCGGACGTCGCCTTCGCCGTCCGGGACGATTATCAGAAAAAGGGTATCGGGACCGAGCTCCTTGATTACATTACCGTGCTGGCGAAGAACGAGGGCCTGCAGGGGTTCACGGCCGATGTCCTCGGCGAAAACAAGCCGATGCTCCATCTATTCGACAAGATGCATTACCAGGTCGAAAAAAGGATAGAGGACGGCGTGTATGAATACACCATAACATTCGGGGCTGGAAATGAAAACAAATAGCGGCAACATCCGGTACCTGTTTGAACCGCGCAGCATCGCCGTAATCGGCGCGTCGCGCGATACCGACAAGATCGGCTACAAGATCATGAATAATATCGTGTCGGGCGGATTCGGGGGCGCGGTCTATCCCGTCAATCCCCAGGGGGGCGAGATCCTGGGGCGCCCGGTGTTCAAAAGCGTGGAGGATATCCCCGGCGAGGTCGACATGGTCTCCATTGTCATACCGGTGAAGTTCGTCGTGGACTCGGTGGCGGCCTGCGCCAGGAAGGGCGTCAGGATTGCGCAGATAATTACGTCGGGCTTCGCCGAGACGGGCAATGTCGAGGAGGAGCGGAAGATCGTGGCCATTGCGCGGGACCATGACATGAGGGTGCTCGGGCCCAACATATTCGGCCTCTATTCGTCCGCGTCGTCTTTGAACTCGACTTTTTCCGCGACGGGCGTGCAGCCGGGGCGCGTGGCGATTCTCACCCAGAGCGGCGCCCTGGGGATAGCGCTGATCGGCAAGACCGCTGTGGAAAATATCGGCCTTTCGACCATCGTGTCGATCGGCAACAAGTGCGATATCGACGAGGCGGATCTTGTTGACTACCTCATCGGCCACGAGGAGACAGGGGTCATCCTGATGTACATCGAAGGGGTGAAGAACGGCGAGCGGCTCATCGGCGCGCTGATGAGGACCACGGACCGAAAGCCCGTGGTTGTTATAAAATCGGGACGGTCGAAGCGGGGCGCCATGGCGGCGGCCTCCCACACCGGCTCCCTGGCCGGGTCCGACGAGATCTTCGACGCAATCATGAAGCAGTGCGGCGTCATCCGCACGGACAGCATCGACGAGGCCTTTGACTGGTGCAAGTTCCTCGCCTTCACGCCGAGGCCGAAAGGCAACAGGAGCGTCATCATCACCAACGGGGGCGGCGTCGGCGTCATGGCCACGGACGCCTGCGAGCGCTACGGCATTGACCTCTACGACGACCAGGGCGAGCTCGCGAAATCCTTCGAGAAGGTGGTGCCGTCCTTCGGCTCCACCAAGAACCCGGTGGACCTGACCGGGGGCGCCGGCGCGAAGGACTATGACCTGGCCCTTACCGTGCCGACGAAAACGGCGGGCATGGACGCGACCATAGCCCTCTACTGCGAGACCGCCACCTTCGAATCGGCGGACCTGGTGCCGATGATTCGGGAAACGTACAAAAAACATGTCGACGCGGAAAAGCCGGTGTGCTACGCCATCGTCGGCGGCACGGCGGTCAACGACGCCATCATACGCCTGCGGAACGAGAACGTGCCGGTATACGGCGACGTGTACACGGCCGTCTCCTGCCTGGGGATGATGTACCGGTTCGAGCGCTCCCGGGCGGAGAAATCCGCGACGATCGAGGAGGCCGCGATAGACGTCGACGCCATCAACCGGATCATCGACGGGGCCCTGGCGGAGAAGCGCAATTTTCTCCTGGCCAGCGAGGGATCGGCGGTCATGCGGGCCGCCGGCGTGAGCATACCCCGGACGCAGGTGGCCCATTCGATCGAGCAGGCGGTGCGGTTCGCCGAGGAGATCGGCTACCCGCTGGTGCTCAAGGTGGTTTCCCGGGACATTCTGCACAAGAGCGACGCCGGGGGCGTGGCCCTCGATATCGACAACAAGGAAGAGGTCATGGACGCCTATGAGGCGATCATCCAGAACTGCCACGCCTATGACCCCAACGCGGTCATAGACGGCATCGAGGTGTGCGAGATGGTCTCCAAGGGAACGGAGATCATTGTGGGCGCTCGGCGGGACGCCTCCTTCGGCCCCATCGTCATGTGCGGCTTCGGCGGCATCTATGTTGAGGTCATGAAGGACGTGGCCTTCAGGGGATATCCCTTCAACCGCGCCGAGGCGATGAAGATGCTCAAGGAGCTGCGGTCGTTCCCGCTCCTCCTGGGCGTGCGCGGAGAGGCGCGGAAGGACATCGAGGGACTCATCGACGCCATGATAAAAGCCGGCACCATCATCCGGAAATGCCCGAGGGTGACCGATATCGAGATAAATCCCGTGGTCGTTTACGAGCAGGCGCGGGGCCACAAGGCGGTTGACAGCCGCATCCTGATTACAGGCTGAGGAGGAATGACGATGAAAAAGATAGTTATCGCTTCGATGCGCGAGGGCGCGGGCAAGACCAGCATGGTGGCCGGGATCTCCGCCGCCTCCGGCAAAAAGCTCGGATACATCAAGCCCCTGGGGGACCGCCTGGTGTACAAGCGGAAGAAGAACGTGGACCACGACGCCATGGTGGTGCTGAAGCTCCTGGGCATAGACGCCGAGCCGGACAGCATTTCCCTGGGATTCGCCCATTCGAAGCTCAGGTACAAGTACGACGAGCAGGGGACAAGGAAAGCACTGGCAGCCATGGCCGAATCGGCGGGAGCCGGCCGAGACGCCCTTCTGATCGAAGGGGGCCGCGACCTGGCCTGGGGCTCGTCGGTGAACCTGGATTCCCTTTCGGTGGCGCGCTCACTTTCTGCGCGGCTCGTTATGATCGCGAGCGGCGACGGGGACCGCGTTTCGGACGATCTGCGCTTTATAAAGGAATATATCGATACCTCAAAGGTCGATTTCGGCGGCGTCATCGTCAACAAGATACAGGATGTGGATGATTTCAAGAGCAGTTTCCTGCCCGCGATCGACAAGATGGGGATCACGGTCCTCGGCATCGTCCCTTTCAAGGAGCAGCTTACCAGCTTTACGATGAACTTTCTCGCCGACCGGTTCATCGCGCGGGTCATCGCCGGCGAAGAGGGGCTCGCCAACGTGGTGAAGCACATCTTCGTCGGCGCCATGTCGACGGACGAGTCGCTCCGCAATCCCCTCTTCAACAAGGAGCAGAAGCTCCTCATCACCAGCGGCGACCGGTGCGACATGATAATCGCGGCCCTTGACAGTGATACTGTGGGCGTTATCCTGACCAACAATATCGTGCCGCCTCCCAATATCATCAGCAAGGCAGCGGAAAAGAAGGTGCCGCTGCTGCTGGTTCCCTATGACACCTATGACGTGACGCGGCAGATGGACAATTTCGATGCTCTGCTCACGCAGGACAGCGCCGAGAAATTGAGACTCCTTGAACAGCTTGTCAGGGATTACGTCAATATTGACGCGGTCATAGGATAGGCGTTCGCTTGGAGCATCTCTCGCGGAGGCGCGGAGATTCGATCGTTTGCTAATCCCCTAACATCAATGACACTATGTATATAATCTCACCTGTATAAACCGGACAGATAGGTAACAGAATAAACCGGGCACATAGGTTACACATTATATTAGGGACATGGAGGAAAACCATGCCCTGGAGAATGGAGAAACCTATGGATCAAAAAATTAGAATGATA